>CBDUTX010000001.1:0-31787 GCA_965370235.1 uncultured Desulfuromonadaceae bacterium
TTGAATTTACTTTAGAAGTAGTATCAAACATTTTTTCAGTAGGAGTTAATATGAGAAAATTCTTTTTCATTATGATAATACCGATGATTTTGTCTGCTCAGCTTCAGCCCTCTTTTAAACTTGGAGGAGGTGTTTCAATCTGGGATCCCCCGGGGGAAACAAGCCTGGCTCCTATCTTTGAAGCCTGGGGTGAATATTATCTTTCGTCCCTTGTCTCGGTCAGAGGAACAGGGTCCTATTCATTCTGGAGTGAGGACTCTATTGATTACAGCCATAGGAGAGCAACTCTAGACGCTCTGTTCCATCCGTATGTAATGGATTTTGTCAATATCAGTTTCGGAGGTGGAGCAGGATATTATCAGACAAAAACATCTCTTGAAAATGATGAAGATGCCGGAACTCTTGGTTTGCAGGGATTAGGAACATTTGCGTACAATCCTGCACCGATGGTTTCGATAGAATTTAATGCAAGAGCTATCATTCCTGATATAAACAGATCATCTGATATTACATGGCAATTTGGAGGTGGAATTATAGGTGAAATTGAGTTCGGTAAATAATCTCCTGTTATATAATCATCTAATAATTAATCTAAGGAATAACTAAAAATGTTTTAAAACATATTTACATTATATTCAATTTATTATATGTTTATTAATATAATTAAAATTTAATTATATGACAATTAACAAAAGGTAATGAGTAAGGAAATATTACAAAGGAGGGAATGTATGAAGAAATTGTTGATGGTATTAACAGTCATAATGTTTGTCGCAAGTTTTGCCTGGACAGAGGAGTTCCCCTGTCAGTACGAAGTTCAAGTTATCCAGGGAACAGGATGGGATATAACAGACAAAATTGAAGAAGTTTCTGTTACATCTTATGAACCGGTTTGGAAATCACTTGAAAATATGACTCAAGGAGAAAGAGAGAATTCTGAGATAGAACTTATACTTGAGGAAAATATATCTTCTCAATCTTTGCAAATGCTAAATACAATAGAAAATCTCTGGAACAGCGGAAGATTTGAAGATGCGCTTTTACTTTTCCCGGAGCTTGAAAAACTGACAGATATCGATGAGATGGCAATTGGTAATACATGGAGAATACCTGTAGTAACAGAATATCAACCCGACTGGTTCGGTGATGTTAGGATTGGTAACAGGGATAGTATATATCAAAATGAATTTGATATTCATCTTGCTTCCGGAAATCTTTTTGCAATTCTTCTGTATGAGCAAGGCAGTGGTACTCAATGGTCGGTGAATTTATCAACGAATGGGGGAGCATCCTGGACTGAAGCATATACCTGGAGTGTAGCTTATGATATTGGTGGAATAGCTCCGGCAGTGGTCGAAGATCATTGTTATGTTGGTTATATTGGATCTTCAGGTTCTACTACTGCACGCCTTCGTAGATTCAAATATTCAGATGCTTCATCAGATACATTTGACAATGGAGCTTCTAATCTTGTTGTATATACTGCATCGAGTGCAATAAATGAAATTTCCTTAGTTTCTAACCAGGATTATTATAATAATAGGCTCTATTATTATATGCTTGTTTCAGATGGTAATCTTAGATATTTCTGGGCCTCAGATGTTGCTGTATCTTGGAATACAGTATCAACCGGTATTACCAATGCGGCTGAAGGACTTGATGCTTGTTGTAATGAAGGTTATGCAGATTATTTCACTCTTTTTTCATATTATAACACTTCTAATCAAATTAGGATTTTTGGCAACGATGGATCTTCTATTAATAGTCTCTACTCCTCCTCTGCCGGAACCGGTAATGATTTTACAGCAATTGGCGCTTATCATGATACAATTCTCTGTGCTTATGATTATTATGTTAGTCCTGATCGCTATATTCGTTATGTAACAAGTTATAATGGGGGAACTAACTTTTATTGGGGTACTTTTGGTTCTATAACGACAACTCAAGAATCACCGGATCTCACATGCAGAAATGGTGGTGGAGAAGGAGTAATTTTTCGCTTTTATTCATCACCTCGTGAATTAAGATATACATGGAGAAATTATGCAGGTTCATGGTCAACCCATGTCCCTACAACAGAACATACACCTTACTGGAACAAACCATGTATTGAATATCTTCCTGGTAGCAGTGTATTTGGTGTTGTCTATCTCTGTTGGAACTCGCCACAAGATGAAGCTGCTTATTTCACAAGAAGTGACTGGGTAAGTGGAATTGAAGAAAATATTTCAGAGAATTTAACCGATAGTCAGGTTTTTCTTACACCAAATCCATCAAGAGGTATTGCAACTCTTTCTTATGTTGTTAAAACCGAAGGGACTGTAAATATTTCATTATTTGATGCAAGCGGTAGATTAATTAATACAGTTATCAATGAAATTAAATCTCCGGGTGTTCATACAACGACAATTGACAATCAAAGTCTTGCTTCCGGCACCTACTTTGTAAATATTAAAACACCGGAAGGAGTAAATGTTAAACCTATGATGATTGTGAAATAGAAAAAATAGTAAGATATCTTGTGTAAAAAAGGGGATGAAGGAAAACATCCCCTTTTTTATTTTATTACAGTATTATTAAATAAGGTATCTAAAAACTTTTTATTATTTAAGTCAAATAAATTAATATTTTCTAATTTAAATTTTATGCATTATGCTTTAAGTTAAAATAGAAAATAATATTACAAAATAATAGGTTAATTTTAAGGAGTACTGATGAATTTGAATCCTGTCAGAGGGATGAGGGATTTTTTCCCTGATCAGATGGAAAAAAGAGAATGGCTTTTTTCAATATGGAAAAAAACTTCCGAGCTTTATAGTTTTCAGTCATACGATGCTCCTGTTGTTGAGAACCTGGACTTATTGAAGAGAAAGGCAGGAGAGGATATTTCTGACCAGCTCTATACATTTGAAGATAAATCCGGAAGAGAACTTGCTCTCAGGGGCGAGATGACACCTTCTCTTGCAAGAATGATAGCTTCAAGAGTGGAGTCTATGTCCTTGCCTGTAAAATGGTATTCAATAGGTCAGTGTTTTAGATATGAGAGAATGACCAGAGGAAGAAAAAGAGAACACTACCAGTGGAATGTGGACATACTCGGTGTTGAAGACATTTCAGCCGAAGCTGAAATTATGATGTTATTGATAGATTCACTTACACGAATTGGTCTGACATCGGATGAAGTTGAGATAAGGATTAGCAGCAGAAAAATAATTGAGGATTTTTTGAGAGCTCTTGCTATTCCAAAAACCAAATTCATCGAGGTAATGATGATAATAGATAAATTTAATAAATTATCTGAACAAAATTTACAGATAATGCTCAAAGAAATTGGTTTAAAAGATAAAGAAACAGACCATATTTTTAAATTTTTATCATGTAAAAACATTGAAGAGATCACATCATATTTTGATCAACCTGTAGATAAACCGGACGAATATTTTGGTGCTAATGACATAGAAAATCTTTTTAAATATTTAAAAGATTATAAGAAATATATCAAATTTGACATCTCTGTTGTAAGAGGGCTTTCTTATTATACAGGTATTGTGTTTGAGGTTTACTACAGGAAAGGAAGTGCAAGAGCTATAGCTGGAGGTGGGAGGTACGATCATCTCCTTGAGAGCTTGGGAGGGAAAAAGCTAACAGGTGTAGGATTTGGTTTCGGAGATGTTGTCATTATGAATATTCTTGAAGAACTTGGAAAAATACCGGTTATCGAAAGAGAACTTGATTATTATATCATTCCTTATGCAAAGGAAAACCTCTCTCTTTCTTTAAGTATTGCAAATAAAATGCGTATAAAAGATAAAAAAGTCGATATAGATCTAAAATGCAGAAAAGTTAAAACAGCTCTTAAAGAAGCTTCAAAAAGAGCAAGCAAATGGGTAGTAATATTATTTCCCGATGAAATTATGGAAGATAAGATAGTTCTGAAAAACATGATAACAGGAGATGAGACTAAGGTAGAAATAAAGTCTCTTTACTAATTTTTATTGAGATAATAATTTAAAAATCACTTCAACTTATCACATTTTGTGAAGAACAATCAAATATGAGAAATTATCCGGTTATTATCGTTGGAGGTGGGCATGCAGGATGTGAAGCAGCAGTTACTGCTTCTCATATTGTGTCTGAAGTACTTCTAATAACATCAAAAATTGATAGAATAGGTCATCTTTCATGCAATCCTGCTGTCGGAGGGCAGGCTAAAAGTCATCTTGTCCAGGAGATTGATGCTCTTGGAGGTGCAATCGGTTATGTGGCTGATCTATCCGGAATTCAATTCAGAACTTTAAAAGCCGGAAGAGGTCCTGCATTAAAAGCTTTAAGAGTACAGGTTGACAGACCGTTGTACATTGAAAAAATGTTGTCTTTTTTAAAGGAATTTAAAAATGTGCACTTACTCGAAGGAGAAGTTACAGCTGTTCTGATTAAGAAAAATAGGGCTGTTGGAGTAGAAACAACATGTGGTGAAATCAGAGCTGACTGTACAGTGCTTGCACCCGGTACTTTCCTCGATGGATTGATGTACACAGGATTTGAAACAAAAACAGGAGGACGAAGAAATGATCATAATGCAAAAGAGCTCAGTGATAATCTGAAAAAAATTGGTTTTCCGTTAGAACGGCTTAAAACCGGTACCTGTCCGAGAATCGATGGAAATACAATTGATTATTCAAAGATAGACATACAAAAAGGAGATGTAAACCCCTATCCATTTTCATGGAGAACAGAAAAACTTGAAAATATTCCGGATATTCCGTGTTTTATTACAAGAACAAATTTTAAAACACATCAGGTTATTAGAAATAACTTGGACCGTAGTCCATTATTTACAGGAATAATTACAGGAAAAGGTCCGCCTTTTTGTCCTTCGATCGAAGATAAAGTTATGAAATTTGGTGACAGGAACGGACATCCGATATTTATTGAGCCGGAAGGGGTAAATGATACAAAAAAATATCTTGCAGGTCTGGCAACTTCTCTTCCTTATGATGTTCAGGAGAATATGTTAAGAACCATTACCGGTCTGGAGGAAGTTGAAATAGTTATTCCGGGATATGCAGTTGAATATGACTACATGCAGCCTACTGAATTAAATTTATCTCTTGAAACAAAGAGAATATCCAATCTTTTTTTTGCCGGACAGGTAAATGGAACATCAGGATATGAAGAAGCAGCTGCGCAGGGTCTGATTGCAGGTATAAATTCAGCTTTGAAATCTAAAGGAATCGAGCCAATGATAATGAAAAGAGATCAGGGATATATAGGTGTTATGATAGACGATCTTGTCAACAGAGGAGTAAATGAACCATATAGATTGTTTACATCGAGATCTGAATTCAGATTACTTTTAAGAAAAGACAATGCAATGACCAGGATGATACCGTTTTCAGAAGCTTATTCTCTTTTACCAAAAGAGATCATTGAGGAGATAAGGAGAAATGAGAAAATAGTTAAAACTTTATTTGAAAAAATAAAAAAAGAGAGAAAATTACCTGAAAATAAAACTATTATCAACTTACTGAAAAGAGGTGAACTTGAACTTCAGGAGAGCCTTTCATTTTTTAATAAAAGAGATATAGGAATTATGATATCCGAGGATAATATCAACTATTTATCTGAAAGACTTCATGCAGAAATTACATATGATGGTTATATTGAAAGACAGTTAGAAGAAGCGAAATTACATCAGATAAATGAAAACCTGCTTTTTCCCGAAGACATCGATTATGACACGATTAAAACAATTTCAAAATCTTCAAGGGAGATATTAAAAAGAGTAAAACCCTTAAATATTGGACAGGCTTCAAGATTACCTGATGTCTCTCCGGCAGATATATCAGCTTTGCTGGTTTACCTGAAAAAAAGAAACATTAATTAGAGTTGACAAAGTATTGTATTATTTGTAGAATTTTTGCTTTTTAATAAATATTTCAAAGTAAATAATAAGTTAGGATAGGAGAATACTAATGGATACATATGTGCCTAAAGAAGGTGATATTAAGAAAAAATGGTTTTTAGTTAATGCTGAAGGAATTCCTTTAGGCAGATTAGCTACTCGAATCGCAACCATACTTCGAGGTAAACATAAAGTAGAGTACACTCCATTTTTAGATACAGGGGATTTTGTAATTTGTGTTAATGCAGAAAAAATCACTCTGACAGGAAAAAAATGGGATGACAAAATTTATTGGAGACATTCAGGTTATATGGGAGGATTGAAAACAAGAACTGCAAGAGAAGTAAAAGATAGATTTCCTGAGAGATTAATAGAGCATGCAGTTAAAGGCATGCTTCCAAAGGGACCTCTTGGTAGAAAAATGTTAAAAAAATTGAAAGTTTTTGCAGGTCCTGAACATGAGCACAAATCTCAGAAACCTGAGGAAATTAATTTTAGGGAGGATAATAGTGGAAGATAATGTTCAGGATGTTAATAATGTAATTGAAACAGGAAGAAGAAAGGAAGCTGTTGCCAGAGTTCGTCTTGTGATAGGGAAAGGTCACAGGATGATAAACGGTAAGAGGTTTAAAGATTATTTTAAGAGTAAAAGTATGTTAATTTTAATGGATTCTCCTCTTAATATACTTGGTGTCGGGGAAAAATTCAATGTCCTTGTAAAAGCACATGGTGGAGGAATTTCCGGTCAGGCAGGAGCGGTTCGACTTGGAATTGCAAAAGCTTTGGTGAGGTTTTTTCCGGATAGAAAAGCTGAATTGAGAAAGTATGGGTTTTTAACAAGAGATGCCCGTGCTGTTGAACGTAAAAAATACGGACGCCCAAAAGCGAGAAAAAGATTCCAGTTTTCAAAACGGTAATATTTTTTTAGTATCACATGACTGGAGTCAGCCTGGGTCCCTTTAAGGGTTGGCTGATATTGAAAGTCATGGTTGCATAACCCATAGGAGGACAAATGTTAAATATTGAAGTTACTGAACTTCTAAAGTCCGGTACCCACTTTGGTCATAAAACCGACAGGTGGAATCCAAAGATGAAACCCTATATTTTTGGAGCGAGACAGGGAACTCATATCATAAATATCAGAGAGACTATCAAAAGCCTCGAATCAGCATGTAATGCTATTTCTCGTTTTTCTGCAGCGGGAGACTACATATTATTTGTAGGCAATAAAAGACAGGCGAGACCAATTGTTACATCTGAAGCAGAAAGAGCCGGAGTATTTTATGTTACTGAGAGATGGCTTGGAGGAACTCTGACAAATTTCAGGACAATAAGAAATAGCGTACATAAACTAAAAGATCTTGAAAAAACTCTACATGATAAGACAACAGAAAAACTGACTAAAAAGGAAATTTTAAGACTGGAGAAGAAAAGAGATAAACTGGAAAGATATCTCGGAGGAGTTAAGGATATGGAACATCTTCCTTCAGTCCTCTTTGTAGTTGATGCAAAATACGAGCATATTGCAGTGCATGAAGCTAATATTCTTGGAATACCTGTAATTGCAATGGTTGATACAAATACCGACCCCGATCCTATTGATTATATCATTCCTGCAAACGACGATGCAATGAGATCTATTGCTTTGATAACATCTTATCTTGCAGATGCAGTTATATTGGGTGGTTCGAAACATAAAGAAGATATAATTGAACCTGAAGAAATTGCTCCAGGATTGGATGAGAAAACAATAGAGGAAATGGAACTCAGTGAATCCTGAATAAGGATACTTGTCATTTCTCAATTCATAAAGATTAATGATTTTATACTTTTTAAATGAAGATTATATTAATATTCATTTAGTTTAAGGAGGAATTTGTGTCAATTTCTAAAGAAGATATGCTTAAATTGGTTAAGGAACTAAGAGTAAAAACAGATGCAGGAGTGAAGGAATGTAAAAATGTTCTTATAGAAACCAAAGGTGATGTTGAAGAAGCAGTAAAAATTCTCAGAGAAAGAGGGATTGCAAAAGCAGAAGGTAGAAGTGGAAGAGCAACTAAAGAAGGATTATTAGGCTGTTATCTTCACAGGGATAAGATTGTAGGAGTAGTTGAATTATCCTGTGAGACTGATTTTGTCGCAAGGACCGATATATTTAAAAATTTAGCAAAGGATATTGCTATTCATATTGTCACTTCATCACCAACTGTTCTGAAAAGGGAAGATTTAGATCGGGATACATTGGAAAAGGAAAAAGAAATATACAGGAATCAGGAAAAGGAATCAGGTAAGCCTGACAATATTATTGAAAAGATAGTCAATGGCAAAATAGAGAAGTACATCAAGGATGTCTGCCTGCTTGAACAGCATTTTTATAAAAATGATAACACAACTATTGAAGAACTCATCAAAGAAGCAATTGCTAAACTCGGTGAAAATATAACTTTAAAAAGATTTTTCAGGATGCAACTTGGAGAATAATAATTGGTAAAATACAACAGGATATTGATCAAACTTAGCGGTGAAGCCCTCGGTGACAGAGGTAAAGGATTATCACCTGAAAGAATCACATATATATCGAAGGAAATCTCCTCTGTTGTTAAAAAAGGTGTTTCAACCGGTCTTGTAATAGGAGCAGGTAATATTTTCAGAGGAGAAGAGATAATTTCAAATCTTCAAATTGAAAGAGTTGTTGCCGATCAGGTTGGCATGCTTTCAACAATGATCAATGCTCTTCTATTTCGTGAGGTCCTGAAATTAAATGGGGTGAAAACCAAGATATTATCTGCTCTTGATGTTCCCCAGCTCGCTGAGAGATACACTCCACAGAAAGCCTGGAGATTTTTAGAAGAAGGATTCTGTTTGATATTTGCCGGTGGAACAGGGAATCCTTTTTTTACAACAGATACTGCTGCTGCGCTTAGAGCAGCTGAGGTAAAGGCAGAAGTACTTATAAAAGCAACAAAAGTTGATGGTGTATATGATAAAGATCCTGTGAAGTTTTCTGATGCAAAAAAGTTTGAGAAATTGACATATCTTGATGTTCTCAATCTGAGGTTGAAAGTAATGGATGCAACTGCAATTTCTCTATGTCAGGAAAATCATATTCCAATACTTGTGCATAATATGTATAAAGAAGGAAATCTAATGAAAGCAATTTCAAAAGATAATATTGGTACACTTATAATGTGAGGAGGATAAAATAGTGGACCTTAAAAATTTTTATTCAGAAGAAAAAGAAAAAATGAACAAAAGCATTGATCATCTAAAACAACAGATGTCAAAGGTTCATACTGGAAGAGCTATTCCTGCTCTCTTAGATGGAGTAGTTGTCAACTACTATGGTACTAATACACCATTGAAACAATTATGTAATATTGCGATACCGGAACCAAGAACAATGGTATTACATCCATATGATAAAAATGCATTGATTGAAATTGAAAAGGCAATTTCTGCATCTAATCTTGGTTTAAATCCCCAGAATGATGGAAAAATTGTCAGATTAGTTTTTCCTATGTTGTCTGAAGAAAGAAGAGAAGAATCTGTTAAATTAGTTAAAAAACTTGGTGAAGAAACTAAAACATCTTTAAGAAATATCAGGCATCAGTTTATAAATGAAGTAAAAAAGAAGCAGAAAGATGGAGATGTGTCAGAAGATGAACTTTACTGGGCACAGGAACAGATTCAGAATATCACAGATAAACATGTTGAAACTGTTGATGAAGTTGTAAAGAAAAAAGAAGAAGAGGTTAGAAAGGTTTAAACTTTGCCCGAAAATAATAAAAAAGAAATTTTTTTGCAGGGGTATATTCCCCGGCATATTGCAATTATTATGGATGGGAATGGAAGATGGGCAAAAAAGAAAGGATTACCAAGGGCTGTCGGACACAAAGCCGGTGTTGACAGTGTTAGAAATGTTGTTCGTTTTGCCGGTAAAATCGGAGTGGAATATCTGACACTTTACACTTTTTCTACAGAAAATTGGACAAGACCTGTTAAAGAAGTTAACTTTCTAATGAAAATGATGAACAGATTACTGGAAACAGAAATAACAGATCTTGATAAAAATAATGTTAAGTTGAAAATAATTGGCAACAGAAGTCTTCTTGAAGATAAATTTGTTAAAAAAATTGAAAAAGCAGAGAATAAACTAAAAGAAAATACAGGTTTGAATTTAATACTTGCACTTTCATATGGTGGAAGAGATGAGATTATTCGTGCCGTGAAGAGAATAATTGAAAATGTAAAAAACGGAAAAGATATTGATATTGACGAAAATGAATTTAAAAACTATCTCTACACAGGGGACATTCCTGATCCTGAATTGGTGATCAGAACAAGTGGTGAATACAGACTTTCAAACTTCCTTATCTATCAAGCAGCGTATTCAGAGATATATATTACTAAAACACTGTGGCCGGATTTTAATGAAGATTCTTTTACTGAAGCTATTGAAGATTTTAACAGAAGAGAAAGACGTTTTGGTAAGGTTTAGATTGTGAAAACAGGAATTTGTCAATGAAAAATATTCTTCTCAGGCTATGTGTTGCAGTAGTTTTTATTCCACTTGTTACTATTTTTATAATCTATGGAGGATTATTCTTTTTTATCCCTTTGTTAATAACAGCTATTATTGCATCTTTAGAGGCATTTAATATTTCAGACAGAGCATTTAATCTGCAGAAGAATAAAAATACCAAACTGAGATATGTAATTGTAATTGTCTCGGTTTATCTTGTTCTTTTAAAAATATATATTCCGGAGTTATCTTTCGGAATTTTATCTTTTGTTTTCTTTATTTTGCTTATTATGGAAGTTGTTTTAGCAAAGCCAAAAAATTTCTTCAGAAGAATTTCAACTGTTCTTTTTCCTGTCGTATATATAAGCTGGGGTTTTTCCTACCTTCTCTTTCTAAGAGAATTAAGAGGTATTGGAGAAAATCAGCATTACATACTTGGAGCATATCTCGTATCAATTGTTTTTGCAATTGCATGGATGTCAGACAGTTTTGGTATGATAACGGGTCATTTATTTGGCAAAAAACCGTTAATACCTTCTGTAAGCCCTAAAAAAACTATTGAAGGTTCTATTGGTTGTATTTTAGGGTCAGTTTTAGGAGCAATTATAATCAAATTAGTTCAATTATATTTTAATTCTGGAATAAATTTTCCGTGGTTTTTCGTTCTGTTAGCAGGAACAGTGGGAGGAGTTGCTTCTCAATTTGGTGACCTCATTGAATCGGTGATTAAAAGAGATGCTGAAGAAGATGAGTCTTCAACGATACTTCCCGGGCACGGAGGTATTTTAGATAAATTTGACAGTGTTATCTTCTCTGCTTTTATAACTTATTACCTGTATTTATTTATCGCCGGTTAAAATGAAAAAGAAAATTGTAATTCTCGGTGCAACCGGTTCAATAGGCGTATCCACAATAGAAGTTGTTAAAAAACACATTGAACTCTATGAAATTATCACTCTTGTAGCATTTAAAAATGGAGAGAAATTGATAAAGCTTGCACAGGAAAATGGAATTAAAAATATTATTCTCTCTGATGAAGATGCCGGTAGAAATTTAAAAAATATTGTTCCCGAAGATATTTTATTTCATTATGGATCAGAAGCAGTTATTGATTGTGTACAGAGAGAAGAAATTGATATTGTAGTCAATGCAATAGTCGGAACAGCAGGATATAAACCTACAAAGTATTCTCTGAAAGCAGGGAAGAGAGTTGCACTTGCCAATAAAGAGACCCTTGTAGCCTATGGTGAAATTATAAATGACATTCTTTTAAAAACAGAAGGAGAAATAATACCTGTTGACAGTGAGCACAGTGCTCTATTTCAACTTCTTGAAGGAAGGGATAGAAAAGAAGTTAAAAAATTAATTCTCACCGCTTCAGGGGGTGCTCTGAGAGATCATCTTTTTCCCGAGGAAGCTTCTTTGAAAGAAGTATTAAAACATCCAACATGGGAGATGGGAAAAAAGATTACAGTTGATTCCGCAACACTGGCAAATAAAGGACTTGAAGTAATTGAAGCAAACAGATTGTTTGGTTTCGATGCCGAGCAGATAGAAGTACTGATACATCCAACCTCTGTTGTTCATTCATTGATTGAGCTTATAGATGGGTCGGTGCTGGCTCAATTGGGAACACCGGATATGAAAATGCCCATTCAGTATGCTCTGTCTTATCCTGAAAGAATTTTATCTTCCATAGATTTTATAGACCTTGTCCGGAACAGTCCTCTCGAATTCAAATCACCTGATATGAACAGGTTTCCATGTCTGAAGCTTGCATTCCTTGCACTTGAAACAGGTAATACAATGCCCTGTGTTTTTAATGCAAGTAATGAAGAAGCTGTTAAATTGTTTTTAAAGGGTTCGATTTCTTTTGGATTGATAAGCAGATTGATAGACTATTCTATGGACAAACACAACCCTGTAAGTGCTGATAATGAAGATAATGTTGAACAGGCAGATAGGTGGGCAAGAGAAATTGTCAATAAAACAGCAGGTGAGAACAGATGGGATTCGTAGCAGCAGTAATCTTACTTGGAGTATTGATATTCATACATGAAACAGGTCACTTTCTGACAGCAAGGATTTTGGGAGTTTGTGTTCCGAAATTCTCTATCGGTTTTGGACCAAAAATTACCGGATTTAAATTCAAGGGAACTGAATTTGTGATCTCGGTTTTTCCTCTTGGCGGTTATGTCAAAATGAAGGGAGATAATATTCATTCTGATAAAGAAGAAAATAAAATTGACAATGATGATATAAGAAGCAAATCTCTCTGGAGAAAAATGCTAATAGTATTAGCAGGACCTGTTGCAAACATTATTTTTTCCTGGGTTTTTATATTAGCTGCCGATCTGACTATGAATCAGGAATATATTTCAACAACTTCATTAGGAAGAATTGACAGGATGAGCTCTGCTGAGATTGCAGGTTTAAAGCCGGGAGATGAAATACTAAATATTAACGGCAATGTAGTCGGGAAATGGTCAGAAGTTGAAAATTATCTATTTTCATCACCAGAAGACACTATTTTCGTTCACATTGCCAGGATGGAAGGAATAGATGAAGTTCAGTTGGATATAAAAATCCCTCCGGATACTATCGACTCCTTCTATCGAGGACTGTCACCTGATATCAGGCCCATCATCGGTAAAGTTATTGGAGAACCCGCTATAGATGCAGGATTAGTTAAAGGAGATGTTATTTTCTGTTTTATTCCTTCCGGTGAGGACAGTGAGATATTATATTCCAAAAAAGATACTTTAATAGGGATTGAGACAGCTCTGCTTGACTCATCTGAAATTATTATTCTGCCATTTGAGGAGTCAAAATTGGAGTATTCAAAATTTATTCCGGTTTATAAAGTAGAATACTGGTCTGATGTTGGAAGATTGATAAATTCAATGGAAAATGACAGTTTCACTCTTGGAATTATTAGAGACAAAAAGAAGATTCTTATAAATGTCGGATCTATTCAGACTGTAGACGGGAGTAAGATAATAGGAATTGTATTTGATCTTCCGACAAAAAAACTAGGTTTTTCCAGATCTTTCACTCTTTCCATTCAGCAGATGAAGATTACTATGTATTTAATGGCTAAATTGCCTGAAATGTTGATAAAGAAACAGATCTCAGTCAGAGAATCAGTTGGTGGTCCTGTGAGAATATTTCAAGAGACTTCGAAGGCAGCAGCAATGGGAATTGATACTTTTCTCTTCATTGCAGGATTTATTTCTCTGAATCTCGGTCTTTTTAATTTATTTCCATTGATGCCATTAGACGGAGGACATCTCGCAGTTTATTTTGTTGAAGCGATAATAAGAAGACCTCTCTCAATAAAGTTTATAAGAGTATATCAGATTATTGGTTTGACTATCCTAATGTCTCTTGTCATTTTGGTTACAGCAAATGATTTGATTAATGTTTTTGCTAAATAGAATTTACCACAGAGCCCAGCACCTCCCATTCAAATATAAGATTTTTTGCCACAGATAAACACAGATTATTTCAAATATCAGATTATTAATTTGATAAACATGAATAAATTCAGTTTATCTACATTAACAATCCGACTGTTCTCTTCGAAAACAAACAGGAAATGAATTTCCTGCAATGAAATAATACACAGAGGAAGACAGAGGGCACTTGCCTGCGGCAGGCAGGCAGAGCCCAGTCCCACCCTAATATAAAGAATTTTTACCACGGATAAACACTGAAAACACTGAGAGGAGAAGAAATGATAAAATCATTTTGTTTCACAAAATAATTTTATCTGTTTATGATTAACATAGAATAAGATATAAGAAGAAGAACCACCCAGAAAAATCCAGTCACGATGTAGTTTTAATTTGATTAGCCATAGTTTTAGCAAAGGCTATCGAAGTCGGATAACAACAAATTACACTAACAAACACGAATAGCTTTAAATAATATATTTAAGTATATTCTCTATGTTAATTATCATTTATTATTATTTCATTGGAATATTAATAAATATTGAATAAAAATATTTCTTTGTAAGTAAACCTCTCTAAAAAGGAGGAAAAAATGAAAAACAGGTATTATTTGATCGTAGTTATGATCTTGGCTTTGCTGTTTGTAATATCAAGCTGCAGCATGAAAATTAAAAGTGATGTAGATGTAGAAGATACTTTATCCAATCTTGAAAAAATTGATGACTGGGAAATTTCAGTAGAATATATGGATGAAAAGATTATGTACAGCACTGGAACTGTTACTCCTGCTCCTACAATGGCTATGGAGAGGGTGGTAATGGAAGATGGAAATGCACTTGGATTTTCAGTAGGAGGAGCGAAGGATATAAATAACTTCAGGGATAATATAGAGAATGATTATCTTCCGATACTGACGGATATAACAGTAGAGGGAATTTACTATGATTATTATTTTGACACGGGACAGGATGAACCATGTGAGGGATTATTTTGTCCGTCATACAGTTATGCTGTATCGGGGGATCCTTTTACAGGAGAGGAAATATACTATTTAGCTGTCGGATTGAATTCAGGATTAAAGGAGAGTGACTTCGAGAGGAAGAAGCTAAACCTTATTATAGTGCTGGACATATCAGGATCGATGAGTTCACCATTTGACGAGTACTATTATGACAGTTACGGGAACATGGTTGAGGTGGAGCTAAGTGAAGAGGACAGAGGGAGAAGTAAGATGGAGATAGCGAGGGAAGCTATAGTTGACCTTCTCGGACATTTGGAAGAAGAGGACAGATTTGGGATGGTGTTATTTGACGACCAGGGTTATCTGGCGAAACCGATGAGACTTATTGCAGCTACGGATATGGAGAGCATAAAAGAGCATATTATGGAGTTAGAGCCAATGGGCGGAACGAATATGTCGGCAGGAATGAGTCTCGGTACAGAGTTGTTCGGGGAATATCTGAATGTAGATAAAGAGGAGTATGAGAACAGGATTATATTTTTAACTGATGCTATGCCGAATATAGGAGAGACCAGCGAGACAGGATTACTCGGAATGCTGAGTAAGAATTCAGAAGAGGGTATATACACTACATTTATAGGAATAGGATTGGACTTCAGCACGGAGTTGACAGAGTACATAACGAAGACAAAGGGAGCTAATTATTATTCGGTTCATTCAACGAAGGAATTTTCAGAGAGGATGGACGAAGGATTTGAATACATGGTGACACCTCTTGTGTTTGGTCTGGAGTTAGTGTTAGAAGCTGAAGGATATGACATAGAAGAAGTATATGGTTCCCCGTCAGCAGATGAAGCTACAGGAGAGATAATGAACGTGAGTACATTATTTCCATCGAGGACAGAAGGAGGAGAGACGAAGGGAGGACTGGTTCTGTTGAGATTGAGAAAGACCTCTGAAGATGCGAATATTGTATTGAGGGTTAGTTATCAGGACAGGTCAGGAGAGGTATTCGATGTAGAGGATGAGGTAGAATTTGAAGTGAGAGGGGATGGAGATTATTATCAGAATGATGGAATAAGGAAAGGGATACTGCTTGCCAGGTATGTTGAGCTGATGAAAGCATGGCTGGTAGATCAGAGGTCAGAAGGAGAGTATTTAGGGACTAATCCATTAGTGACAAGAGAAAGCGGGATAGTAGTTTTTGACGAGAGAATATTTGAACTTGGCAGATGGGAAAGGCAGTCAATGCCGTTGAGTGTTTCATCAAATTACAGGGAGTTATTTGAGGACTTTTATGATTATTTTGAAATTGAGAGCGAAGCTATTGGAGACAGGACTCTTGATCGAGAATTGGATATACTGAAAAAATTGAGTGAAATGTAAATAAGTTGCAAGTAACAAGTAAAAAGTATAAAGAAAAGTGAAAATAGAATTTATAACAATAGGGGATGAGATTTTATCCGGTGATACGGTAAATACAAATGCTGCATATATCGGAGAAAAATTTATCCAGGCTGGTTTTCAGATAAAATGGATTTCAACTATAGGTGATAATGTAGAAGATATTGTATGTGCTGTCAGGAATGCTAAAAAACGTGCTGATGTGATAATAACTTCAGGAGGATTGGGTCCTACAAATGATGATAGAACAAGAGATGCAATATGCAGATTGCTGAATGTTGAATTTGAAATAAATCTTGAAGTTCTTGAAAATATCAAAAGTAGATTTAATAAAAGAGGTCTTGATATGTCTGAGGTAAATAAAGTTCAAGCTTTATTACCTCAGGGATGTGAAATACTGAAAAACGAAAAAGGCACTGCTCCAGGTCTTCTATTTAAGGAGGGTAGTGCATCAGTAATTGTTCTACCGGGAGTTCCCCATGAATTTGAATATTTTGTAGAAAAAAGAGTAATACCCTTCTTAGAATCAAAAGGTAAAAAAAAACACATCCTCACAAGGACTATAAGGACCACTGGCATCTCTGAATCGTCTTTATTTGAGAAAATAGAAAATTCAAAAATATTATCTGAGAATGTAAAAATTTCTTTTCTTCCAAGGAGTCCCGGAGTTGATATCAAAGTTATCTCAAAGGATAGTAATTATGATAGAGCCAGAGCAAGTGTGCAGAATATTGAGAAAGAGATAATAAAACAATTTGAAAAGAATATTTTTGGTTTTGATGATGAGAAATTAGAAGAAGTTGTGGGAAGAATGTTAAAAGATCTGAAATTAACTCTCACTGTAGCAGAAAGTTGTACCGGAGGACTGATTTCACACAGAATTACAAATATTCCCGGAAGTTCGCAATATTTTGATAGAGGGATTATAGCTTATAGTAATAAAGCAAAAATTCAAATTCTCAAAGTTGAGAAAGAGTTACTAAAAGAGAATGGAGCAGTAAGTGAAGGAGTTGCATTGGCAATGGCAGAAGGAGCAAGAAAAATATCAAACTCTGACATAGGTCTTTCAACAACTGGAATAGCAGGTCCTGAAGGCGGAACAAAAAATAAACCGGTAGGACTTGTGTATATTGGTATTTCAACAAAAGAGGAAAATTTAATTAAGAAATTCAGAAGTATAGGGGATAGAGAGAAAAATAAAATATATTTTGCTCAGGAATCACTTGATTTTTTAAGAGTTTATCTGAAAGATTTATAGTAATATATTTTTTGAGGTAATAGTGAAAGAAAGAATTATTGTAGGACTTTTATATGGTGGTGTTTCCACAGAACATGAAGTATCTCTTGTTTCAGCGAGTAATATTTTTGATGGACTGGACAAGGAGAAATACATTGTACTCCCTGTTGGAATTGATCCTGAAGGAAACTGGTATTTTCAAAGGGAAGAGGATTTAAAAAGAGCTGCAAAAACAAAAATATTTCAAAAAACAGGGATTAAAATCCTGCCGGCTCCGGGAGAACTCAAAGGTAGTCTTGTCAGTTTAAAAGATAATAAAAAGAAAATAGATATTGATGTAATATTTCCGGCTCTTCATGGATCATTTGGTGAAGATGGAAAAATACAGGGACTCTGTAAAGTGATGAAAATTCCTTTTGTAGGTTCAGGTGTGTTGGGATCTGCCCTGTCAATGGATAAAGAGATAACAAAGAGGCTTTTTAAAGAAAGCGGGATTCCACAGTGTAAATTCATATCTTACAGGAATTTTGAAAATATTGATTATTTTACAATTGCTGATGAACTTGGGATACCTTTTTTTATAAAACCTGCAAATTCAGGCTCATCTGTTGGGATCAGTAAGGTGTATAGAAAAGAACAATTTCAGCCTGCGGTTGACAGCGCTTTTTTATATGATTTTAAAATTATTTTTGAAGAATATGTTAATGGAAGAGAAATTGAATGTTCTGTTCTTGGCAATGAGAATCCGACTGCTTCACTGCCAGGGGAAGTGATATCCAGACATGACTTCTATTCCTACAATGCAAAATATATAGATGATGAGGGAGCTTCATTATCAATACCTGCTAAATTGGAGAAAAGCATTATAGATGAAATACAAAATTTGGCTATAAAAGCTTTTAAAACTCTGTGCTGTGAAGGTATGGCGAGAGTTGATTTCTTTTTAAGAAAGGATAACATCATTCTGGTCAATGAAGTCAATACAATACCTGGTTTTACTAATATTAGTATGTATCCTAAATTATGGGAGATAAGCGGTATTCCTTTTGGTGAACTGTTAGATAAATTGATAAACTATGCAGTTGAAAGATTTACTTCTGAAGAAAAACTTCAGACAAAACTATCAAGATAATAACTTTTAAATTTATTGACAGTTTTTGGAAAGTAAGAGAATATTTTTTATATATGCTTAAAATGTCAATTTCCAGCAGGAGTGAATGTGTTTGTATAAATCAAATTTATTCATTATTGTAAAGAGTATAAATTCTTCAAAAAATATAAGGATAGTGATGTGATAGTTCTCACAGGAGGTGCAGGTTTCCTTGGAAGCTGTCTTCTCTCGAAGTTCAATAGAGAAGGGATTGATAATATCCTTATTGTCGATAATCTCGGTGAAACGGATAAATGGAAAAATCTAAATAATAAGTCTTTTATTGACTACATCAATAAAAAAGACTTCATCAGGAGAATTGACAATGGAGATATAAAATGGGATATAACTAGTATTATTCATATGGGGGCTTGTTCTTCAACTACTGAAAAAGATGCTGATTATCTATTGGAGAACAACTATCACTACACAAAGAAGCTTACTCTCTGGTCTTTGAAGAACTCGGTTCGTCTGATGTATGCGAGCAGCGGTGCGACTTATGGAGACGGCTCAAAAGGTTTTAAAGATGATTATCAAACGACAGATTCTCTTACTCCTCTTAATATATACGGATACTCAAAACATCTTTTTGATATCTGGGCAATCCGTGAAAAAGTATTTGACAGGATAGCAGGATTTAAATTTTTTAATGTCTTTGGTCCAAATGAATATCACAAGAAAGATATGAGCAGCGTGGTTTTAAAAGAATATAAAAAAATAAAAAATAATAAATCAGCCGAGTTATTTAAGTCTTATAATGTAAATTATGCTGATGGTCAGCAGAAAAGAGATTTTATCTATGTCAAAGACTGTGTCGATGTTATATGGTGGTTTTACAATAATCCTGAAATAAATGGTCTTTACAATCTGGGTTCAGGGAAAGCACGAACCTGGAATGATCTTGTTTTTTCTATTTTCAAAACACTTGGAATGGAATATAATATAAAATATATTGAAATGCCTGAGAAGCTGAAGTCAAGGTATCAATATTTTACAGAGGCTGATATGAGTAAAATTAAATCTATTGGATGTCCTTTAGAATTTCATTCCCTTGAAAACGGAATTAATGATTATGTTATGAACTATCTTGAGAAAAATTATAACTATATGTAGTTTAAAAGCTACCCCCAACGTCCTTCCCTTGGAGAAAGGTGTTTCATCTTTCTCCGTATAAGGGAAGGATTAATTTTTAAATGATTTGAGCAAGAAATGGATTTAAATGAAAATTTGAATATGATAATAAAGAACATATCAGAAGTTTCTAACTACCTGTGGAAAAAAGGCTGGGCGGAAGGGAATGCCGGAAATATTTCGGTTAATCTGTGCAACATTATAACCGAAGATATTCTAAATATTCATAATGATGAAATTTTTCCGTTGAACAGCAGATTTCAGGAACTTTCCGATTTCTATTTTCTTTTTACTCTATCAGGGTCAAGAATGAGGAATATTGCAAATAGACCTTATAAATATCTTGCAATAATCCATATTTTGAAAAGCGGGAAAGAATATCAGTATGTTTTTACAAGGAGTGAAGACAAAAATATTAAACTGACATCAGAGATTTATTCTCATCTTAAAATTCATCAATATCTCAGAAAGAATAATTCACCATTGACGACAGTTCTTCATACTCATCCTACCGAGTTAATTGCTTTTACTCAAACAGAACATCTCTCTGAAGATAAGAATATTTTTGGAATTCTATCTTCAATAATGCCAGAAGTTAAAATTTCTTTAAAAGATGGTATCGGATATGTTCCCTATAAGGAACCTGGATCTGAAATATTGGCAGAAGAGATAATTAATTCTCTTGAGAAACATAAAGTAATTCTACTTGCAAAACACGGTGCTATCTCCTTGGGAAGTGATGTCTTTCAATGTTTTGATCAGCTTGATATAGCCAATAAAGCTGCATCAATTTATTTCTTTCTACGATGTTGTTCGTAATATCAATATTCACAATAAAGTAATCTATAGAAATAAAGGAGTAAAAAATGGAAATAAAACTTACAAATACATATACGAGGGAAAAAGAAGTTTTCAAATCAATAGAGTCAGGACATGTCAAAATTTACACCTGTGGATTAACTGTTTATAACTATGCACATATAGGCAATTTACGAGCTTATGTGTTTTCAGATGTTCTGAAGAGAATGTTCCTTTTCAATGGATATAAAGTTAAACATGTAATGAATATTACTGATGTAGGACATCTTTCCGATGATGCTGACAGTGGGGAAGATAAACTTGAAAAAGGAGCACGCAGGGAAGGGAAATCAGTATGGGAAATTGCCCGTTTCTTTGAGGAGGAGTTTTTAAAAGATCTTAAAAATCTGAATATTTTAATTCCTGTTGTTCTACCACGAGCTACGGAACATATTGATGATATGATTGAAATAATAGAGCAGATTCAGAGCAATGGATATACATATAGAGGGGGAGGGAATTTATACTTTGATACATCTAAAGCAGAAAATTATGGCAAACTTGGTCGTTTGAAGTTAGATGAGGATAAAACAATTTCAAGAGTAGAAAAGGATCCGTATAAAAAACATTCATTTGATTTTGTTCTATGGTTTACAAGGTATAAATACAAAAAGCATTCTATGATATGGGATTCTCCATGGGGAGAAGGTTTTCCGGGATGGCATATCGAATGCTCTGCTATGTCTTCAAAATATCTTGGGAAATATTTTGATATACATACAGGGGGAATTGATCACATACCTGTTCATCATACAAATGAAATAGCTCAAAGCGAAGCAGCATTTGGTTCCAAATGGGTTAATTACTGGCTGCATTCAGATTTTCTTGTAATTGAGGATAATGAGAAGATGTCAAAATCAAAGGAAAATTTTCTTCGTCTGACAACACTTGTGGAAAATGGATTCAGTCCTGAGGACTATAGATATTATCTGCTTGGTGCACATTACAGAAAAAATCTTCTTTTTAACTTCGATTCACTTGAAAGTGCAAAGAATGCAATGAAAAAACTTAAAAACAGGATAATCGATTTTTTAAGAATAAACGACCAATTCCAAAAGGATAAATACGATCTTTATGCTAATAAATTTAATTATGAAATCAATGATGACCTGAATACACCAAGAGCTCTTGCTGTCCTCTGGGAAGTTGTAGGTAGTGAAGACATCTCAAATAAAACAAAAATTAGTTTATTAAAGAGGTATGATGAAATTCTTGGACTTAAATTATTATCTGTTAAAGAAGATAAAATATCAGATGAAATATTAGAATTGAAAAATGAAAGAGATATTGCAAGGAAAATAAAGAACTGGGCTAAAGCTGATGAAATAAGAGGAATTCTTTTGAAAAAAGGGTATGAGATTTTGGATAAATCTGATGGTTCGGAGTTGAGAAAAATTTAATTGATGAAATAATCTCTTTATTCTATAAGTATTGATATGAAAAAAGGAGGAAAAATGAGAAATTCAGTTTCTAACAAATTAGTCTTTCTGCTGATCTTGTCTGTTATTGTTTCATGCTCATTCACGAGAACAACCTATGAAAAAACAGATGATTGGGAGTACAGTCCTGATAAAATGGAATATTTGAATGGAATGGGTGGAGGACCGATGACAACGTCAGCCCCTTCCGGTGGAGTTGTCAGGCAAACTATGTCTTTTGAAGAACAGGAAGATGCACTTGGATTTTCAGTAGGAGGAGCAAAGGATATAAATAATTTCAGGGATAATATAGAAAATGATTTTCTACCGATACCGACGGATATAACGGTAGAGGGAATTTACTACGATTATTATTTTGACACAGGACAGGATGAACCATGTGAGGGATTATTTTGTCCTTCTTACAGTTATGCTGTATCAAAGGATCCTTTTACAGGAGAGGAGATATACTATCTTGCCGTAGGATTGAATTCAGGATTAAAGGAGAGTGACTTCGAGAGGAAGAAGCTAAACCTTATTATAGTGCTGGACATATCAGGATCGATGAGTTCACCATTTGACGAGTACTATTATGACAGTTACGGGAACATGGTTGAGGTGGAGCTAAGTGAAGAGGACAGAGGGAGAAGTAAGATGGAGATAGCGAGGGAAGCTATAGTTGACCTTCTCGGACATTTGGAAGAAGAGGACAGATTTGGGATGGTGTTATTTGACGACCAGGGTTATCTGGCGAAACCGATGAGACTTATTGCAGCTACGGATATGGAGAGCATAAAAGAGCATATTATGGAGTTAGAGCCAATGGGCGGAACGAATATGTCGGCAGGAATGAGTCTCGGTACAGAGTTGTTCGGGGAATATCTGAATGTAGATAAAGAGGAGTATGAGAACAGGATTATATTTTTAACTGATGCTATGCCGAATATAGGAGAGACCAGCGAGACAGGATTACTCGGAATGCTGAGTAAGAATTCAGAAGAGGGTATATACACTACATTTATAGGAATAGGATTGGACTTCAGCACGGAGTTGACAGAGTACATAACGAAGACAAAGGGAGCTAATTATTATTCGGTTCATTCAACGAAGGAATTTTCAGAGAGGATGGACGAAGGATTTGAATACATGGTGACACCTCTTGTGTTTGGTCTGGAGTTAGTGTTAGAAGCTGAAGGATATGACATAGAAGAAGTATATGGTTCCCCGTCAGCAGATGAAGCTACAGGAGAGATAATGAACGTGAGTACATTATTTCCATCGAGGACAGAAGGAGGAGAGACGAAGGGAGGACTGGTTCTGTTGAGATTGAGAAAGACCTCTGAAGATGCGAATATTGTATTGAGGGTTAGTTATCAGGACAGGTCAGGAGAGGTATTCGATGTAGAGGATGAGGTAGAATTTGAAGTGAGAGGGGATGGAGATTATTATCAGAATGATGGAATAAGGAAAGGGATACTGCTTGCCAGGTATGTTGAGCTGATGAAAGCATGGCTGGTAGATCAGAGGTCAGAAGGAGAGTATTTAGGGACTAATCCATTAGTGACAAGAGAAAGCGGGATAGTAGTTTTTGACGAGAGAATATTTGAACTTGGCAGATGGGAAAGGCAGTCAATGCCGTTGAGTGTTTCATCAAATTACAGGGAGTTATTTGAGGACTTTTATGATTATTTTGAAATTGAGATTGAAGCTATTGGAGACAGGACTCTTGATCGTGAATTGGATATACTGAAAAAATTAACAAGTTACAAGTAGAAAGTAGCAAGTGACAAGTTAAAAGTAGAAAAGAATAAAGAGAAAGTAACAGATAACAAATTGTAATAGGAAAATTAAAATGAGTAGTTTTTATGAATTGGTGAAGAGCAGATACAGCGTGAGAAGTTATATGAACAAACAGGTGAAAAGAGAAAAAATAATAGCCTGTATAGAATCTGCCCATCTGTCTCCTTCTGCGTGTAATTCCCAGCCCTGGAAATATATTGTAATTGATGACCCAATTACAAAAGATATATTAATTGAGAAAACTTGTTCTGGCATATATTCGATGAACAATTTTGCTAAAGAAGCACCGGTTATTATTGCCGTAGTATCAGGTAAAGGTAAAATTACTTCAAGAGTCGGAGGCTTTATCAGAGATACAAAATTCAACCTCATTGATATTGGAATTTCAGTAGAGCATTTTGTCCTGCAGGCATCTGAATTTGGATTAGGAACCTGCATTTTAGGATGGTTTGATGAAAAACGAGCAAAGAAAATTCTGTCAATCCATGATGACAATAAAATATTCCTTCTGATAACACTTGGCTGGGCAAAGTATGTCAACACAGGCACCAGAGTTAGAAAACCTCTTGATGAAGTCTACTCTTTTTTTTCAAATAATATTAATTAAATAAAAATATTTAAAAGAATTAGAAAGAACAAAACATACATGATATAAAATTTACTTATGTCTGTTTTTAAACTTGATAATGTTTCTTTAAAATTTAAAGATAAGTATCTGATAAAAGAATTCAGCCTTGAAATCGAAAGAGGAGATAAAGTTCTTCTATTCGGAAGGTCGGGAATTGGAAAATCATCAATTATCAAGCTTCTCCTCGGTTTTACAAGACCTGAAAAAGGTAAAATATATTTTTACAATGATGAACTTGGTCCTGATAATGTCTGGGAATTGAGAAAAAAAACCGCCTATGTCAGTCAGGATGTAGATATAGGTGAAGGAGATATTGCCTGCATCATCGAGCAGATATTTTCGTATAAGAGAAATAAAGATATAGACTACAGAGATGAGCTTGAAAAATGTATAGAATACTTTCATCTTGAGCAGGATGTTTTAACAAAAGAATTCAAGGATCTTTCAGGAGGAGAGAAACAGAGAATAGCAATAATCATTGCAATTATTCTTAAAAGAGATATTTTCTTGCTCGATGAAATAACCTCTTCTCTTGACCTTGAACTAAAAAGAAAAGTACAAAATTATTTTTTAAATAGAGATCACTGGACAGAAATTATTATATCTCATGATAAAACCTGGTTGCATTCCGATAAAGTTAAAATAATTGAGCTTGAAGGATGATTGGCGCAAAAGATATTACATACATTTCCCTTGTATTCTGTTTTTTACTTTTGATAATTCCATTTTTGATTTTATATGTTTTAAAAGTAAAAATAATAAAATCACTTGCTATATCTGTCATAAGGATGTCAATCCAATTGGTTCTTGTAGGGATATTCCTCCAGTTCATCTTCAATTGGGACAATGTTTTTGCAAATATAGCCTGGTTGGTTATGATGATATCAGTAGCTTCTTTTTCTGTTATAAGATCAACATCTCTCAATATGAGAATATTCTTTTTTTCAATTTTTGCATCTTTCATGCTGTCGGTTGTTTTTGTGCTAATATATTTCAATGCAGTTGTTATAGGTTTGGATAATATATTTCAGGCTAAGTATATTATTGCAATCGGAGGAATGCTTCTTGGGAATTCATTGAGAGGAAGTATTGTTGGTTTGAACAATATTTACTCAAAATTGAAAAGGAATGAAGGAAGATATCTTTATTCATTATCATCAGGTGCACGGAAGTATGAAGCAATTCTGCCCTATATCAGAGAAAGTCTTCGACAGGCACTGTCTCCGACAGTAGCTTCAATGGCGACGATTGGACTTGTACATCTTCCCGGTATGATGACAGGGCAGATACTTGGAGGTTCTGATCCCTTTGTTGCCGTGAAATACCAGGTAACTATAATGATAGCTATTTTTACTGCAACTTCCATAAGTGTTGTTCTCTCTTTTCTCTTTTCATTACGTGTCAGTTTGGATGATTACGGTATATTGAGAAAAGATATAATTAAGAACAATGGCTAAATTAACCACGGAGAGCACAGAGCCCAGCTCCCCACCGCCCAATATAAGAGTTTTTGCCACGGAAAAACACGGGAAACACTGATAATATAAGAAATGATAAAATCTTTTGCTTCGCAAAAAACTTTATCGGTTATCTAATTATTATGATGACTTTCTATCAGGTCTCAGATAATAAATTGTACAAGTCAATATTTAAATAAACTACTTCCTTGCCTATTTTCTTGGGAACCATAATTCCCAATTGCTGCATCTGATTAAGATATTTCTTTGCAGTATTTAAACTTTTAATATTTTGATTCATTAATCTTTTAGGGCTTACATATGGTTGCTCAAAGATTATTTCATACGATGTATCACTCTTAGAGTTTTTTTATCATGATTAAGCATGGATTATCTTTTCCCCATTCATTTTCCAAAACATCTAAAGGTAAGAATCCAACACTTTTATAAAATAATCTGGTTTTCATATATTCATACGATTCTCGTGATTCATCCAGTGTTTTAACTTCTAAATAAAGGAAACTTTTCTTTTGTAATTCGTCTTCTAAAAAACTAAAAAGCTGTTTTCCAATTCCCTTTCTGTGATACTTTTCCAAAATGCCCATTACATAGATTTCCGCAACATTTATATTATTTTCTTTGACTGAGCAAAATCCAACGAGTTTATCCTGAGAAACTATTTTTATAAAATCATGTTTTTTCACACCTTCACAATATGCTCGATTTGACTCAGGTATTCCAAACCAAAGAGGTAAATCATTTAAAACTATATTACATATTTCAGATTTCTCTTTTTGATCATCTATTTTAATAAACTCGATATTCAAATTATTCCTTTTAAGATATTATAATTCATAGTTTTGACTCTGCGATATATCGTTGGTAGTTACCCGAAGTTGCGACCGAAGAGAGTAATGTCCCCCAAGAATTATCACTTCACGGATTATTGACACGATCTGGAATTAAGAAGTGTAATTTTCTCTGTATATGTGCAGTAGTTCCCCGCTCTCAATCGATAGAAGTAAACACCGGATGTAACATGTTCCCCTGAATTATCAGTTTTATCCCAAACAACAGAATAGTTACCTGAAGGTAAAATTTCATTTATCAATGTTTTTACTTTCTGTCCTCTTAAATTGTAGATACTTAAGTCTGTGTTTCCAGCAAACTCTGTGGGAATAAAAAAGCTGATTGTAGTATTTATGCTGAAGGGATTTGGAAAAACAGATGTGTAAAGGAATTGTTCATGCTGGTTATTGGTAGCTACGCCTAATTGGACAGAGGCTTCATCACTGAGTCTGGACTCTGTACAAGCCATGATAACAGCAGATATACAATAATAATGATTGGTTGTTCCTGAAGTATCAGTGTAGAGTGTATCTGAAATCACTGTACTGTTGATTTTCGTATAAGGTCCACCTGACACATCGCTTCTGTAGATGTTGTAACCGGCAATGTCCGGTTCTGTATTCGCATTCCATGTCAGATCGTTTGAAAAACCTGTGCTATAGACAGCAGGATTCAAGGGAGCCAGAGGATGCTTCCAGCCTGTATTCCAGTTATCATGGAAATATGTCCCCCATTCTGTAAGATATGCCCTGTAGGGAATGTCTTTAATAGTCCACAGATTCACAGTTCCGTTGCCAGTCATAAATGCGATCTCGATATCCCCGTCACCATCCACATCACCCGCAGCAGCACTGTTGACATAAGATGGAGCACTTATCGATACAGGCCAATCTGCAACCGTTGAACCATCACCGTTGAATGCGTATAGAAAACCATTGGCTCCGGGCCAGTTTTCAGCGAAGAGGACTTCTCTGTAACCATCCCCGTCAACATCGAATACTATCGGGGAGCATTCCAGGGCGCTCAGTGCAGAAACAGGCCAGCCGGCAACATTTACTCCGGTGTGATGCTTTGCCATAAGATCGAAGGTATGACCGCCACCGAAGATCTCCAGATCACCATCATTATCAATATCGCCTACCACCGGTGCGATGTATGTATGAGGTCCTGGATATAACTGTGGCCAGTTATTGAAAATTGTCCCATCATGATGGTGGATAGCAACATGGTTCTGTGATGGAGGGGTCCACTGATCATAATGTGCATGAAGTATCTCCAGATCGCCGTCATCATCAAGATCAGCGAGTACAGGCTGAGCATAGCTCGTTGCACCGGCAACATTAAGCAGGGGCCAACCCGGTTCCGGATTGCCATCCTTGTCCCAGAGGTATATGGAATTATATGAAACCGCACATATCTCAACCGTGCCATCGTTATCAACATCTGCTACTGAAGGTGTAGCAACGGAGCCTATCGATTTGGGCCATCCGGGGTATATCGTTCCATCATGGTTGTAAACGCAAACTTCACCTTTCCCGAGTATTATCTCCAGATCACCATCACCGTCCACATCGAAAATAACAGGAGCTCTAAGGTGTCCGACTGAACCGGTCGTCTGCGGCCATCCGGGAACCGGAGTTCCATCATTATGCCAGATGTACATAGTGTTGGTTTCCGCAACAGCAACTATTTCAAGACCGGGATAATTAGCATCTATATCACCAACGGCTGCTTTGGCTCGTATCTGTCCCAATCCTGTTTTTGGCCATCCGGGAAGATCATTGCCCTGGTAGTCCCAGACATGAAAAACACCACTTGAGGAACCGGCGATTATTTCGAGAAAACCATTGTCATTGACATCAGCAAGACACACACCGGATGCAGGACGATTAGTAGTCCAACCAATACTGATAGGCCAATTGGGCATCTGTACCGGTGCAGTTAACGGGTTTTGCCGGAAAGTTGAAATAGAGGATTCAAAGACGGATAGGTTATCCGTACCAGATGCATGTATTTCACCAACTGAACTGTGAAAATCGAGGAAGAATGTTAACAACATTACAAATATTGATACATTCTGTGAAATCATGTGATAAGATCTCATGTCGACTCCTTTATCTTGTAGAACACTTCATATATTAAAAATACCACTATTTAGTATAATATTATCATTACAAATTACTTTAGGTTTCTCGGAAACGATATCCCAGGTTGTGTATCCTGTGATATCTCCTCCAATAGCACGATTGTCTCCGAAAGTAAGGTGAAAACTCCCGAAAATCTTAGTATCGAGTTTGGGGATGTTTGATATTGATCTGGTAACGGGATTCAGACCGAAACCAACTTGGCTTATTGTCTTCTCCCGAAGGTCAGATACTCTGAAGTACTTTTCCAGTCGCTTATCACCGCTTTCAATTCGGCAGTCTGTAATAATTCCGTTTTCTACCTGCAGGTTAATTCCCCTTGCCTCTGCATCATCCAGTTCGCAGCAATCCATGTATATGCTTCCTGAAAGACCGGAGGAATAAGGAACGAACGTTATTTCCCCGGACGGAAGACAGAACACGTTATTGATTTTCGATGAAGAGAGTGGTCCTGCATCTATGAAGTACTTTTCACGATTAACAGAAACATGCAGTACATTATCCCGACCCGTATGAATACTGAAATCCGCAAGGATACATATTCTATCTGCAAGATCCCGGGCAATTCTATAATCGTTGGTACTCACAGAGACAGCTTTCCAGAACATTGTCAGCTTCTCAAGTGCATCTGGATCTGTGTGGAATCTTTCTTCGAATCTAGGAATGGAAATGATAATTGCTCTCATATCAGTTTTCTCATTGATGCCGATAAGGGCCTGTCTCCGAATTTCTGTAAAGAAATCAAGTTTTCTCTTTGAAACATCCTCTTTCTCTGAAATAGCCGATCGTTTGAGGTCAATCCAGGCATCTGCCCAGTCCACGGACTCAGCAATGCCTTTGTAGAAAATTTCTATCTCCCTTTCGGGAAGATTGAACAGCATTTCTCTATTGAGGATAGGATCTCTGATCAATGTTCTATAATGTGCACCAATACGTCGCAGATGTGTTACTATTTTTATATAGATGCCAATATTCTGTTCCTCGAAAGAAATTACTACCTTTTCCTCTGGTTGAATTGCAAGGTAGTCACAAAGAACGACTCTGGCAAATTCATTGAGATCAAGATCCAGATCACGTTTCAGGAAGTATTCGATGTACGAGTTGTTAATGCTGTTGTTTATACTACAGTTCGATTTATCCATTTCATCAAGCCCGGCTGATAGAAGGAAATTCTGAGCTACTGCACAGTAGAACTTTTCACGATTTCCGCGTACGGGTTTGTGCGGAATAAGTTTGGTAAAACCATAATGCTCAAGTTTCTTCAGGTAGTAGATCACTCTTGGTGTTTTCATGTCCAGCTTCTCTGCCAGCTGAACACCTGACTGTGGCATTTTCTGCAGTTCCTTAAGTATCTGAAATGCGTACCTGTTGCTAAGTAGTTGAAGTTTACTGAAATCCGATACTATATCGAGTCCTCTCAATTTCCATCTCCTTCTAATTCAAATATTTCTGAATTAGAATAACTGATATATTGATTCTTGTCAAGTCGTCTATTTTTCAACTGCATTAGATATTGTCTTAAAAAATTAATCTGATTTAACCTGAGTGATTCAGGTGAAGTGCCCCACCTTTATATAGGGTATGTTGTTATATTTGTTTATAAAAAAGTAAAATATGGCTATTAAAAACAACCCGACAGGTGAAAGACAATCCAAGAAAAATATCGTGATATCTCAAATATCAATAAGTCATAGAATAGACCAGATACAAGTCACGAGCGATACACTGACAAACTTATTATTAATCATCAGAAAGTATAGTTCATAATACCTGTTAAGTTACTTGATTCAACATGATGCAGTGTGTTTAAAGCTGTTATTTAATAAGTATCATTTCAATTGTAGTGACAGATGAGCTACACTCAAGTCTGCAGAAATAGATACCGGGTGTTGCTGTGGAACCAAGGTTGTTTTTACCGTCCCATATAACACTGTGTTCTCCGGATGTACTGTATTCTCCATCCACAAGTGTCCTTACAAGTCTGCCTGAAATGTTGTATATATCCAGATGCACTACAGAATTACTACTAAGCATGTAACTGATGACAGAAGTGTTGATAATAGGATTCGGATAGCAGGAGAAGCTGAATGTAGTGGTAGTCCCCCTGGTAATTTCAAAGTCATCATCAACGCCTAAACTACCCCAATATAAGTAGCCTGAATTGTACAGATCATGCCTGAAAGAACTCCATTCGATATTAGCAGGATTGAAAGTCCCGGTAAGATCCCAGGCATAGAGCGAATCGTTATGTGATCCGACAATAACTTCAATGTCACCGTCAAGATCAAGATCCGCAATCACAGGTGAACTTCTTGTCATACCGGTATAAACGGGATAACCTGTATGGAGAGTTCCATCGTAATCCCAAACAAACAATCCGGTGTAAGCGCTGGCGATAATCTCGATATCTCCGTCACCATCGATATCAGCAATAGCCGGTGTTCCCTGTACGAATGCTCCTGAAGTGCCTGTTGACTGTGGCCATCCGGTTACAATTGAGCCATCGTGATGCCAGGCGTAAACTTTGTGCCATGCAGAACCGCAGACTATCTCCAGGTCACCATCACCATCTATGTCACCGATCGAAGGGGATGATCTCTCCGTGCTGCCTCCACCCATGTTCTGCGGCCATCCAGCAAGGAAAGTACCGTCATGGTGGAGACCGTAAACTTTTTCACTGCTTGTGGCAATAAATATTTCAAGATCATTGTCATTATCTACATCAGCAAGAGTCGGCGAAGATTCAATAAGACCACTAAGTGTAACAGGAAATCCCGGACCAATTGTGCCGTCATCATCCCAAGCGTAGATATTACTGGTGTTCCTGTCTGCAACAATTATCTCAAGTCTTCCATCATTGTCTATATC
>CBDUTX010000002.1:0-29816 GCA_965370235.1 uncultured Desulfuromonadaceae bacterium
TTTTTAAAAAAAAAATAAAACCTTTTAAAAAACAAAAAAAAACAATGATTACAAAATATTAATTATAAAATATCACTGGAGGAAAAATGCTTCTAAACTTTTTTCTATTTTTTATTTTAAGTTCATCATCAAGCAATTCTACAATATCAGTTGACGAAGCTATTGGAATTGCACTGAGTGATAATATTACTATTAAAGTTTCACAGGAGAACATATTATCTGCAAAAGCAAATTATAGTGAAGCTCTTTCAGCTTTTCTACCGACGGTAACATTTACTTCAACTTACACAAGATTCCCTGAGGAATTAACCCAGTCAATGCTGTATTTTGACCCGATAACAATGGAAGCAGGATATGCTGAAACTGTGTTAAGAGCAAAAGCTACACATGAGACCGGATTTAATCTTTCATGGTCTCTTTGGGCTGGAGGTGCAAAGTTTGCAAATGTTTCAATGAAAACTGCTTCGGTGAGAATGAAGGAAATGGAATTTTGGATAACAGAAGAGGGTATTATATTTGGTACTTTTTCTGCTTATCTTGGTTTAATTCAGGCAGACAAGGCATATACAATTGCAAAAGAAGCTCTCGATCAATCTCTTGAAAGTTACAAGTTGACCGAAGCTTTATATCGCCTTGGTTCCGTAGCAAATCTTGATTTATTGAGAGCTGAAGTTCAGGTTTCACAGAATGAAGGAAATCTTATCTCGGCGAATAATTCTTTAAGCAGTGCGCATAATGCTCTTAATGACATCCTGGAGTTTGAAAATGTACACATAACAACAATAGAACCTCAATTTAAAGATGTTGTTCTTCCATCATTAGATTCATGTTACCAAATTGCCTTGAATTCTCCGGGTTTAAAAATTGCAGAGGAAGCAGTTAATATAGCAAGAGTAGGAAAAAGAATAGTTATTTCTTCGTTTATTCCATCGGTAAGTGCATTTGCATCTTATAAATGGTCAGGTGATTACTACGAATTTGGAGAACCTGGTTATATGGGAGGTATCCAATTTACATGGACTATTTTTAGTGGAACCTCGAGAATCCATCAACTGTCTTCGGCTGCATCACAGGAAAGATCAGCTCATCTTTCTCTTGTTGATGTAAAGCAGCAACTATTGAGTACAATTGAAATGGATTATCTTTATGTCAAATCTTCAATAGCAGAATGGGAAGCAGCAGAGAAAACATTGATAGCTGCTGAAGGATCATACAATCTGGTTCAGAGGATGTACGAAAATGGAATGGTTACATCCTTAGAGCTGTTTGAAGCACAAAATACTCTTGATCAAGCAAAATTATCAGAGATGATGTTTTATTATTCAAAATATACAACCTATGCCAAATTGCTTTCAGACATGGGCATATTAAGTAAGATGATAAAAGAAGGAGGATTATATGAATAGTTATAAGGGGTTTAGAGAAAAAACCATATTTTCCTTGCTTATAGTATTATTTCTTATTTCCTCTTGTTCACCTTCTGGCAAGGGGGGAGGGAATCAATCTACTTACAGGACCACAGTAAGTGCAGTAGTTGTTGAAAGAAAGGATGTAATACAAAGCATTACGGTTTCAGGGAAAATTGAAGGTCAATTTGATGTAATGTTGTCTTTTAAATCGGGTGGAAGAGTTTCACAGGTCAAAGTTGAAGAAGGTGATACCGTTCGGAAAGGAGATTTAATTGCTATTTTGGAGCAGACTGATTATTATGCTCAGTATCTTCAGGCAAAGGCATCTTATGATCAGGCAGAAGCTGATTATAACAGAATGAAAGAATTGTATGCTGAGAACTTGATATCTGCTCAGAATTTTCAATCTGCAGAAACAGGATTTCAGAGTGCAAAAGCTGCTCTGATGCTGGCGCAATCTTCAATATCAGGCTCAGGTATTAGAGCTCCATTCGATGGAATTATTTCATACAGGAATATTGATCCGATGGAGATGGCTGGTCCGGGAACACCTTATTTTGGTCTTGTAGATATGGATAGTGTCATTATCAAATTAGGTATAACTTCAGAGAGAATCGGTGCGATTATAATGGGTTTGCCTGTCTCTGTAAAAGTTGATGCTTATCCTGATAAAGTATTTCAGGGATATATCAGTTCAATATTTCCATCTGCTGATCCGACTACAGGGAAATTCACAATAGAAGTTTCTGTTCCAAACATTACTGGAGAATTAAAACCAGGACTTATTGCAATATGTGGTGTTGAAATAGGAAGATATGATGATGTAATTGCAATTCCCCTTAAGTCTTTGCTGCTCGAAGAAAATGTATATCATGTGTTTCTTTCGAGAGACTGCAAAGCTGTACAGGTAATCATTTCTGTTGAAAACATTGATGATTCAATTGCAGTTATTAAAGAAGGTTTGTCTCAAGGCGATACATTGATAATTGCAGGACAGGATTATTTGGAGGACGGATCTCTTATCAACTGTAATGTTCTCTCTGATGAAATGTCCGGAGATCAGAGATGAAAATATCTCAGAAAGCAATTTCAATTCCCTTGACAGTTATTATTATATCAATTGCAGCAGCTGTTTATGGTATTTATTCATATTTTAGTATACCTGTGGAGTTAATGCCGGATGTAAACATCCCATGGATATCTGTAGTTGTCCCCTATCCCGGTGCTGCACCTGAGGAAGTTGAAAATTTAATAGTTAAACCGATTGAAGATGAATCCAGGGGAATTGACAATTTAAAGCATATATACTCCTTCTCTTCCAATTCAGGAGGACAGATATGGTATGAATTTGAAATTGGAACAGATACAAAAGAAGCGAGGAGAGATCTTGAAGAGATAATTAACAGAGTGAAACATGAATTTCCGGACGATGCTCAGGAACCTTTCATAAGAGATATTGATTTTAATGACAGACCTATAATGATGATCTCTCTGACTTCTGTCGGTGACAAAGAGTTTTCATCCCAGAAATTAAAAAAACTCGCCGATGACTTAACTCCGATTATTGAAGGAATAACAGGAATTTCAAGAGTCGATGTCTTTGGCGGAAGGAAGAGGGAATTCAGAGTTCTTCTCAAACCTGAAAAGCTCCAGCAGTATAACCTGTCTGTTCCTTTTGTTCTCAGTGCTATCAGGAGTGCTAATATGGCTTTACCTGCAGGAAATGTCACTCTTGATGATAGAGAATATACACTGAGGATTCTCGGTGAATTTGACAATAAAAGAGATATTGAAAGAACGATAATAAATATAACTCCTCAGGGTCCAATTTATGTAGAAGATATAGCCGAAGTGCTTGATACGCTTGAAGTAAGTGATTCATACTCGAGATTTAATTTCAGACCTTCTGTAACATTAGCAATATACAGGAAGGATGGAGCAAATATCATAGGGATATGTAGTGATGTTGTTGAAGAATTTGAAAAACTTGAAGATTTTATTCCCGAAGGGGTAATTTCTGAGGTGACTTTCAATCAGGCTGACCATATAAATGAAAATCTAAATCAGTTAAAAACCAGTGCAATGTTGGGAATGATACTGGTTATTATTATTCTAATAATCGGTATTGGATGGAGAAATGCACCTCTTGTTGCTGCAGCGATACCCTTGATAATTTTAATAACATTTGGTGTTCTATACACTACAGGATACACCCTTAACAATGTTTCGTTATTTTCTCTGATATTACTTATCGGAATTATCGTAGATGGAGCAGTAATAATAGTTGAGAGCACATACAGATATCTTGAATACGGATATGACAAGGTCACGGCTGCAAGGAAAGGTGTAGAAGAAGTAGGGACGGCTGTTCTTGCGTCTGCTCTTACAACGATGGGTGCTTTTTTCCCTATGTTCATGATTAAAGGAATTACAGGTGAGTTCATGAAGCTCATTCCTATTACGGTTATCATAGCACTGACCGCTTCGATTCTTGTAGATCATCTTGTAATACCGGCAGCTGCAGGAGTTATAATTAAATTACCTGCAAAAGATGTAAAGAAAAAAGCACGATGGATAAATTCAAGAATTATGAAAGTTTACAGAAAAATGCTCGATTGGTCTTTAAAACACAGGTTCAAAACAATAGCAATATCTTTTATTGCTCTGGTTTTATCTCTTTTTCTTTTTCCTTTTGTAGGAATGGAGCTCTGGCCAAGTGGAGGACTAAGAGAGTTCAGTGTAAATATTTCAACTCCAAATGGAACACCAACGGAGATAATGGATGATATTTCAAAAAAAGTTGAATACCTTGTTCTTGAGTTGCCGGATATTGAAAGATATACATCGACGGTTGAGGGAAATTCAGCGAGTATTGAAGTTGTTCTTCTCGAAGACAGAGAACATGAAGTCAAAGAGATTCAGGAGATATTACGGGCAAAAATTGATTCGATAAAACCTGAAATAGCAGATGCGAGGATAAGCATGGAAATGCAGAGCATGGGTCCCCCTGCAGGTGCTCCCATCGAGGTTGAAATAAGCGGGGAAGATATTGATGTTCTGATGGAACTTGCCTTTAAGGTTATGAGATTTTTGAGAAACCTTGAAGGAACAAGGGCTGTCAGGGACAATTTTGGTTCAGGGTCACCTGAAGTCAGAGTTATTATTAAAAGGGATCAGGCAGCTTTTTACGGAATAACTCCTTATGATATAGTTCAGACTATTGCCGTTGCATATAACGGAACGGATGTCACGGAAGTTCATATTAATGATGACGAAATTGATGTCAGGGTGGAAATTTCAGAAGAAGATAAAACTCTCGATATTTTAAAGAGTTTTCCTATTGCAACAAGAGCCGGAAGCACAATTCCACTAAGTGAAGTTGCTCAAATTGAAATTGGATCAGGATATGCAAGAATCAACAGAGTCGATGGAAAAAGGCAGGTAACGGTTTCTGCAGATCTTTATGGAGTTCTCAGTACTAATATTCTTAGAGAATTAATTCCTTATGTCGATACAATAGGAATACCGGGTTATATGGTAAATATTACAGGTGAAAAGCAGCAGATGACTGAAGATTTCAGCAGTCTTGGATATGCGCTTTTAATTGGTATAATTTTAATATATCTTATAATGGTCATACAGTTCCAGTCTCTTTCACATCCTTTTGTCATTATGTTCACAGTTCCTTTTGCATTGATAGGCGTTATGGTCGGTTTATTTCTGACAGGGAATCATTTTGGTGTAATGCCTTTCATAGGTATGCTCGCCCTGGTAGGAATTGTTGTAAACGACGCCATAGTGCTTGTTACGTATACTAATAGATTAAGAAAAGAAGGATATTCTGTGTATCAAGCTTTAAGAAGAGCAGGTCCTGTAAGATTGAGACCGATAATAATGACTTCTGTAACGACAATGGGAGGTTTGCTTCCTCTCGCTCTGGGAATCGGAATGAAACATGATTTCTGGGGACCTATGGCATGGCCCATAATATTTGGTTTGTTTTTCTCAACTTTTCTCACATTACTTGTTATTCCGGTTTTTTATGCTGTGATAAACAGAGCAGGCAAAATGCCGAAAGATCTTCAGGAAATAGATCTTATGGCTAAAGACTGATTTGAATTGGAGTGGGGATTTATCTCCACTCCTTTACTACTTAAATTTTGGAAAAAGGAAACCAAACTTCTATCTCCATGTATGTGAATTACTCTGATCCGACAATCAATTTTATTCAGTAATAATTTTTTTGTCATTAAGTAAATAGTGACAGCAATAATTATCATGTTATAGAAAAATAGCATTATTTGTTGTTGTGTAATTGGTTTCACATATATGAAATAGAATTCAACATATTATAAAGAGTAAAAACTTATAAAAAATGTAGATACAACATATTGTATAACATAAAAACAGGACACTACATAATATATATTTATTTATTTTAATAATCGAATAAAATGGCAGGATTTTTGCTATTATTATTTAAAATGATTAAAATTATACATATTTCGAATTTTGAGGAGGTGCTGATGAGAAATAGGGGTTTTTCAATAATTGAGTTAATGGTTGTTGTTGTCATAATCGGAATAATGATCGTAATTTCGATTCCCGTAGTAAACAGTTTTAATAATAAATATGACAGAGCAATCAGACAGGTTGTAGGCGTTGTTAAAGAAGGAAGAGAAAAAGCGATTACCAGAGGTGATACAATGCTTGTCTGTTTTAATAAAACAGGAAGTCCGGGAAGTTATGCAATATACAGGTATATAGGAGGTTCAGCAATTTCTACCGGTGTTTCAGGGACAGTTCATTCGGACATATCATTAAACTCTGGAGCTTATACTCAAATGATGTTTGTTCCTCTTGGTTCTTTAGATACACTTGGAACCAATGCTGATTCGATCACAATTATAGGTGGAGATAAAAAAGTAGTTGTAAAAGTGATCCAAGCAACAGGCATTGCAAGGATAATAAAATATTAGGGGGTGGTTATGAAGAAAGGTTTTTCATATCTTGAAGTTTTAATTGTAATAGTTCTATTTTCAATAGGAATAGTTGCTCTCGGTACAGCAAGAGTAAGATCGGTTCAAGCAGAGACAAGTGTCAGGATTCAAAAATCAGCTATAAACGATTTTGAAGATTGTATTGAATGGATTAAGAGTACAGATTATGATGATGTAACCACCGGAGATACTACAATTGGCGCAACACACATAGAATGGCAAGTTATTAATGACACAACCGGACTTAAAGGAAAAATACTTATAATTGAATATTCATGGTTAAGTAGAAATAAAGTAACGATGACTGACACTATACAATCCTATTTAGCAGAAAGATGAGGATATCATTATGAAAAACAGAAAATTATTTAGAACCAAGGGTTTTTCACTGATAGAGCTTCTTGCCGCTGTAACAATGGGAGCTGTAATAATAGGTATTCTCGTTGTTTACTACACTCAGGAGAGAAAGCACCAGGTTATTATTGAAGGAAGATCAGAAGCTGTCCAGTCAGCTGAAGCTATACTCAGGATTGCTTCCAGGGAACTTAGAGCAATACCAAGTAATACTTCTGAATTTAATAATATAAATATATTTAAAATTTGGCAAATTTATCACAATTCCTCCGGGGATGATTCATTCTGTTACTTTGCAGATGTTTATCCTGAAGCTACTTTTGGAAATGAAGTACTTGATACAACATATGAAACATTTGGACTTGTTTACAGTGCAACAGATCACTGTGTTTATAATGTTAGATATCAATCAGGAGTCTACGTTTATTCAACTATGATAACAGGGGTAGAAGACTTTGATATAATTCCATATGATGATACAGGAGCCATTGTTACGGATACAGCTAACCAAATTGATATTGCTTATGTTGATTTGATTGTTAAAACAATTAATGAAAGAGGGGCTATGGGTAAAGCTGATACTGTTTTATTTTCTCGAAGAATAACAATAAGAAGTAGGATGTAAGGGGGAAGAATGAAAGAAAAAGGAATAGCAATTATTTTGGCTTTGAGCATTCTTGTAGCCGGAGCTCTCCTTGTTGCTGCAGCTTATATGCTTGCAATTTCTGATATTAGAATTACAGATGTAATCAAGCATAAAACCAGAGCTTTTAGAGGAACGGAAGCAGGTGCCGAATGGGTAACTGCAACCCTGGGGACAGTTCAACAGCCAGACCATGGAGCAACTTTTAATATTGGAAAAATTGCTATAAGCCTGGATACATTAACAAAATCTACAAAGATTATGCCAGGTTATACAGCCTCATGGACAGCTAACGAAAGAGCTTTAGTGGCAATGAATTATTCATATAAGATTACAGGAGAGGAGCAGATTTCCACTGACAGACAGGGAAGATCTCAGATTTTAGTTGGAACTGCTGTCGCTCCGGTTCCCGGGGGAACAACTGGATATCCATAAAAGGAGGAAAAATGAAAAGTATTCTTTTGTTTATCATACTTGTTTTATTTTCAAGTACTATATTATACCCTATTTATATTAATGGAGATAACGTTCCTCCACATCAGGAAAGTGATATACAATGGACTGTTTTACCTTTAAATATAACAGTTCAAGTTGATCATTTGTACAATTTAAATTCATTACAAACGGAAGAAGTAAAAAAACAAGTTATTACAGATTATCAGGAAAAAGAAATTGTATCTGTAAGTCAGTATTGTTACGATCCTTATGTCATAATATATCATGGTGATGATGAGTATAGTATGGAATTATCTCGTCTTAAAGGACTTGATCCTGGTTTTCCCATAAATATGCCTGAAGGAATGGGAATTGATTTTCAAGGAAAATATCTCGATAGAAGTCTCTGGTATTATTCGATTTATTTTGAATCTACAATCGAGCTTCCTCGGACGGGAATTTTATATAGTCTCGTAAAAATCGAACTTGGAAATGGAACAGGTATAGTTCCACTTGTGATAATAATAGACGAAACAAACCCTTCTTTAACTAACAGGGGGGTAAGATGAAAAAAATAATTATATTTCTATTTTTGATAATACCTTTTATTTTAGTAGCAAACGATGAAGTTCTTTTCAGGGTTCAAGCCGAACCGGCTGCTATGATCGTACTTGACAGGTCAGGAAGTATGGCAGGTTCGAGAATTACTCAAGCCCTAAATGTTCTTGAAAACCTTCTTGACGCTGATGGAGACGGAGTTGTTGAAGATGAAGACAGGGCAATTCTTGGTGTCGATGTTGGACAGATGTTTTATTATGGAACTCCATCAGGGAATTGCGCTGCTGCTCCATACATGTATCTTCCCGGTGAAAATGTCGGAAGCTTGACAGCAGACCCTTTTGGCACTCCTTATTCCACAATATGGTCACATTTAAATTATACAAGTACCAGTGGATACACGCCAAATGGTCCTGTTATATATTATGCTTCAAAGTGGGTTGATGAATATGATTCGATACATCCGGATCTTTGGTGCCGTTCATATTATATAATTCTTGTAACCGACGGTCAGTCAAATAAATATGGTTCGGATCCTACTTATACTACACTTCCAAGTCAGAATACATGGCAGGGTAGCTGGTCACTTTCAAGAGAAGCGGGTATAAGTTATCATGACAGAGATATTGCTGTTTTCACCGTTGGTTTTGGAACAGGTATAACCACAGGTGGAAGGAATGAGTTGAACTGGGCAGCTTACTGGGGAGGAACTGACAATCCGGATGTCTCTAATTACTCGGATATGGATTACAATCCACCTCACACACATGTACATAACCCATGGACATGGCCCATGCCAATTCCAAACAACTGGGGAAATACTAATGGATGGTACACTCCTCCATCGACAACTACATCAGGATATGCTGCTTATCCTCCGTATTTCCACGAATGTACAGGTTATGCTTTTATTGCAAATGATGCTGCTGAACTTGCAGAAGCGCTGCAATCAATATTTCAATCAATAGTTAATTCAAATTTTTCATTTTCTCCTGCAAGTGTTCCTGTTGTCAGAACTTCTATGAGTGATACTTCAATAATAATTGCAACATTCAGACCGGCAAGCGGTGGTTTTTGGGATGGACAGTTATGCGCTTATGTTTTTCATGGAGATACTATTATTGGAGACACAATGTGGTCTGCCGGTGATTCTCTTTTTATGACGAATCAAGGAACAAGGAAAATATATTTTTCAAATTCATCGACAAAAACAGTTTTTAATACTACAAATGTTTTGCCTTCTTATCTTGGCGGATCAATTACAAATGCTCAAAAAGATTTAATTGTTAACAGAGTTAGAGCTGGATTCAGTTCTGTAAATCATGGATGGAAATTAGGAGACATCTTTCACAGTGCACCCTTGATGGTTGGTGCCCCAAGTCCGTTTTATAATGGAGATGCTTCATATTCTACATTCAGACAAAACCATGGTTATAGAGATCAGAGGAAGAGAGTATTTGTAGGAACCAATACGGGGTCATTACATTGTTTTAATGGAGCTACTGGGCATGAATTATGGGCATGGGTGCCCGAATTTGCTCTGGAGAAACTCAAAATATGGGCACTTGATCAAAATCATACTTATATTTTAGACGGACCTGTAACCGCAGCAGATGTATGGGCAGATCTTGACAGTAATGGAGTTATAGATGCCAGTGATTGGCGTACTTTTTTGTTTGTTGGACAGAGAGAAGGAGGAAACAATTATCTGGTTCTTGATATAACAGAAGCACCATTAGATCCGGATACTTCAGCTTATCCTAAATTTGTTGCTGAATTTAATTCTGCTCCTCTTGAAGGAGGTGCTATAGTAAGAACATTTGCTAATACATGGTCTCAACCTACAGCAGGACAGTTTTTTGTCGATCCGGATGGTTCGGCAATTGATACGGCACAAGGTGTTTGGGGTTTTTTAATGGGAGGAGGATATGTTCCAGACGGTTCGGGTGGAGCTGTAGCTGATACAGGAAACTTTATATCGATTTTCCCTGTATATAAAAACATACATTCTACTTATGCATGGAACAGTCCTGAAGTTTATGGTATTGCATCGGCTATTTCTCTTACTGACATGAATATAAATGGTTTTGTCGACCAAATTATTGTTCCCGATCTTGGCGGGAATCTTCTTTTAATGGAGAACATTGAAGACACAGTTGATCCTTCAGGATGGATTTTCAAGAATGTTTTCAAACCGGAAACAGATGCCCCTGCAGATGCCGATCTTATGGCATTTTATTCTGTTTCAGTAGTTTTAGATTGGTCGGGCGATTTATGGTATTGCTATGGAACCGGAAATAGAGACAATCCGATGGATTCAACTAAAACCGGATATTTTTTCATATTTAAAGATCCACCTGTTGTTGGTTTGCCAAAAAGTTTAAGTGATATGGATTCTTTAACTACAACAGCAGGCTTCCCCGGAGCGAATGGCTGGTTTTACAGACATGAAAATGCAGGTGAAAAAGTAACTTCGATACCACTAATATATAAAAGTCATATTTATTGGACTACATTTACACCTGATATTAATAATACCGGTCCCTGTGATGTTGGAGCAGGATACGCAAGAATGTACGTTATGTCAATTCAAGGTGGTAATCTTATCGATATTGTGGAGTTCGGTCATATTGGAATACCTTCATCCCCACAGGTAACAGTTGGTCCCGATGGACCTGTGGTAGTAGTTATGACAAGTTCAGGACCTGTAATAAGAGAAATCTATGGACCGGGATTTAAAAAGAAATATGTCTATTGGAATGAAATTTACTAAAGGGGAGGAAAGATGAAAAAGTATCTTATATTTTTATTTTTAATTGTAATTTCTGGTGTCCTCTTCAGTGAATATTTTTGGGATTTTGAAACAGATCCTTGGACTGATGGTTGGACAAGTGTTGAAAAAAATAATAGTGTCAATTGGCCACAAAGATGGGATTGGCAACCATATAATACTCATAATACAAGACCTCCCGATCCTATCACTATGACAATGTGGTGCAGTAGTTGGCGGGCAGGGAGTGGATATGTTTTAAGAGATACTATTATTTCACCGGTAATTTCAGATTCTGTAAATTTTACGAAATGGTTTAAATGGGGTATTGGTTACAGATATCGCAGCGGGAGAGATGATGACACAGCAAGTGTTCTAATAAGAACATGCAATGCAGGGACATGGTCTAACTGGCAGCAACTGACATTTTATTTTGGTTCCAGTACATCAAGATATGATTCGGTGGATATTTCAGCTATTGTTCATACATCTGATTCCTTTCAGGTTGGGTTTTCATATAGAGGTGGAACTGCATCAGATAAAGACTATTATGTTGGAATAGATAATGTAAACTTAACAATTGAAATGACTTATCCCGGAGGACCAAGCTTACCTCCGACCGGACCTGACAGTATTCTGACAAACAATAATTATACCTATACATCTGATGCGGTTGCAGGGACAGTTGAGTATCAATTTGACTGGGGAGATGGAACTTCATCTACATGGAGTGCTAATACTTTTGCAGATAAGAACTGGACAGAGGTTGGAACTTATTTTGTACGGTCAAGGGTCAGGCACACTTTTTTCCCTGATGATTCTATCTCTGACTGGTCTGATTCTCTCGTTGTAAAGGCGTTAAATTTCAATACTGTATATTATTGGGGTTTTGAAGAAAATGACGGTGGTTTTCCAACTTACTATCTGAGGGATTGGGAGTGGGGTGTTCCTGCTTCAGGACCAGGTAATGCAAGAAGTGGTGCTAAATTATGGGCTACTGATCTAAATGGGAATTACAATCAGAATTACAGTTGGTTGAGAACACCGGAGATGTTTTTATCTGCTGCAGATTCTGCAATGTTTTATTTCTGGATGTGGTACGACTCAGATTTCAATATTGACGGACTTAATCTTTATATAGGAAGTTCTGATAATTTTTCCGGTTCTTTCTGGTATGGATCAACAAATAGATATTATGATGAAATACCCGGATCTTATATAAATCCGGTTTATACAGGCAATTTTTATATTACATGGACATCAAACAACCAGGATGGATGGACTGGAAACGGAAGAAGCTGGGTTTTGTACAGAGTTAATGTAACGGAATATAAGGATAATGATAGTCTTGAAATTTTAATGCGCCTTGCGGATAACAGCGGAACTGCAGGAAATCTCAGCGGATTTTATGTTGATGATATAAGAGTTGATACTTTTATGAGGATTGCCGGACCTACTACAGCTCCTTCAGGAACGGACAGCGGATATATTGATTCATCATATATGTACATTTCAGAAGCTATAGGGAGCCATGAATATCAATTTGACTGGGGAGACGGGACTTTATCAGGTTGGAATGTCAATCCGAATCAATACCATACATGGTCAGAAGTAGGAACCTATTATGTCCGTTCCCGAATAAGAGATACAAGCGATACAACTTTGGTTTCGTTCTGGTCTCCGCCGTTAATAGCTAAGATGGTTAAACCTCAAACTGTTTACTACTGGGGCTTTGAAGAAGACAATGGTGGTTATGACAATAGAGGAAGCGGTGATTGGGAATGGGGTATTCCTCAAAACGGACCTTCCTGTGCAAGAACAGGTGAAATGGTTTGGGCAACGGATTTGGACGGGATTTATAATACAAATGCAAGCTGGTGTCTGTCAAATAACATCAATGTCTCTTATGCGGATTCAGCAGTTATGTATTTCTGGATGTGGTATGAATCTGACTGGAATGTTGATGGAGTTGCTCTTATGATAAGCAGTGACTCGCTTTCAGGTTACCCGGGAACATGGCTTTATGATGGTACATATTGGGATACAATACCGGCTAACCTGCTAAATCCGGTTTATACCGGAACATTTTACTTTTCATGGCGTAGCTGTACTCAATCAGGTTGGACAGGTCCGTCTACAATGTGGACATTATATTCTTTTAATATCACTCCATATTCGACATTTGAAGATCTGAATGTACTATGGCGACTCGCTGATAACTCCGGTACGGGAGGGAATCTAAGCGGATTTTATATTGATGATGTAAGAGTTGACACATCGATGTTCCCTGTTTACGGACCATTGTTAGCTCCAACCGGTCCTTCTTGGGGATTTACAAATATTTCATATTCATTTGTATCTGATACGGCAACCTCAGGTTTTGGAACATTAGAATATCAATTTGACTGGGGAGATGGAAGCTATTCATCCTGGGATACTACAAGGACAAGATCATATTTGTGGACATCTACAAATGTTTACTATATTAGAACGAGAGCACGTGTAGAAAGCGATACGACAAAAATTGGTCCCTGGTCTCCGGCACACAGTATTGAAATTGGAATAACAGGATATTTTGATCCTCCATGGACATTTGAACCGGGATATCAGGGTTGGACGCCATCGACCTCATGGCATAGAGGTGCTGCTGACGAACATGGTGCAACGTGGCAGCTTGAAGAGTCGGAATCATGGACTATGTGGGCACAAAGTGACGGACTACCTTATGTTTGTGACACTACTTTTTCTCCTCAAGTTGCAACAAATATAGGTGATAAATATCTTATTTGGACAGGATGTTTTAGAAATAGTACAAGTGTAGTTGGCGATACCGGCTTGATACTGTATAAATACTATAAAGATGCAACATGGACTTATTGGGAGGTTGCTCATTGTTATACAACAAGAACTTACCCAAACTGGTTTTATAAAGAAATCCCTTCAATCGAAGGAGCCGACAGTTTTCAAATTGCAGTGATTTATATTCACAGAGACGGAACTTCAACGGACAGATTTATGGGGTTTGATAATATGATGTTATCGAACAGACCGTATATAACAGAAGTTGGCTGGAACTTTGAGAATAATACCAATATTGATTGGGTACATACTAATAACAACACCTGGCCCAATGGTTGGCAGAGAAGAAGTTCCTCAACTGTCAGTTCATTGAGAGTGCCCAATGATGGCTCATATAGTATGTGGATTGGTAGATTAAGTTCACATAATGTACCTTTAATTGACACTACTTTTTCCCCTGCAACCTGGAATCCGGTAAATGTAAAAGACTTAATATATGGTATTGGTTTTAATAACCAGTATGATTCTATTGTTATTATTATGTCAGGGTATGATACTGCCTGGTCTGATTATTTTGAGATTAACAGATATGAAAGAAGCACTACAAATAGTTTTGTAGGATACGATACAGTTGATATATCTGCTTTTACAAATTATGCAAGAGTTGAACTTGGATTTATCTACTATTCATCAATTAATAATGGAGCTGCTGTAATTGATAATATAGCTCTTTATACATCGGATGCTTTAGATGCTCTTGTAATACAACCTGGTGCTGAGAATTTATCTGTTTTTGCTTCTGCAGGAAATTATCCTATTGAAGCTAAAGTTTTTAATGCAGGAACAAGTACGGCGAATTTCACTGTTAAAGCAAATGTTTTAGATATTACTACTAACAGTCTCTTATTGGATGAAACAGTAGAGGTGAAAGATCTTATCTATGGAGATAGCATTACAGTTGGTTTTGGTAATGTTGATTTGATTGAGTCTCATAAATACATAAAAAAGATAATTCTAAATTACCCCGGTGATGAAAAACCGGCTAATGATACTCTTGTTTCAACAATTATATGTGGAGATCCTAAATGGGTCAGCGCAGCTAACATGCCAGTTGAGCTTTCGGGAGCATGTGCATGGTTTGATGAAGAAGGATTGTTGCATGTTGTCGGTGATTCATTACATTTAATTTACAATAAAACTTATAATGCATGGACTTATGGAAATCCGCTTCCTTATGATCTTATTAGTGGAAAATGTGCTGTTTCTTTTGATGAAGTTTACATTGTTGGTGAATTCAGAAATCAGGAAGATATAATGATTGTTTACAATACAACGAATGATAATTATCAAGTTGTCGATATCCCTGAAGACATTGAAAATCCTTCTATTGTATGTGTTAGTGGAGCAGGGGATAACTATATATACCTGATACAAAGTGAGATTGTAGAAAGACCTATATGTTATTTCTATGATCAATTATCAAATTCTTTTTATAATACTTCTTTACTACCGAGTAGTTATTCAGGAGGAGTTTCTGGTTCTGCGGGAGGGAAGATACTTCTTGCTGCCGGAGATAAAATAGGAAGTAATTTCTATATAGGTGATATAAATCCAGCATCTCCTTCAATTATTAATTGGGTAACTGAATGGAATACACCTGTTAAAGCATTGTATAATTCTTCAGGAGCCGGAGGAGGAAATTATCTTGTTGTTGCAGGAGGAGAAGTTGATGGAGTACTGACTGCAAATGCTTGTCTCTATGAAGTTGACAGAGGATGGTTCATGTTACCGGATCTTCCTATTGCTCTTTCTGATGCTGCTGTTGCATCTGACATTATTGGAGGTGGAACAGGAGACTCAACTGAGATTGCAAACTTCTATGTTATCGGTGGAAAAGATAATTCCGGTAATTTGAATTCAGTTTATTATCTTACACTTCATTCATTTAAACCACTTAGTACACAAGGTGAACAAGAAGCTACATCACCATATACATTTTCAATAAATCTTGCCTCTTCTAATATTTTCAATGATAAAGTATTGTTTAGATTAGCATTACCTGGGAATTCAAAGGTTGAAATGTCAATTTATGATATATCAGGAAGAAGTGTGAGAACAATTACACAGAACTTTCCAGCAGGAATACATGTACTTTCATGGGATGGAAAAGATAACAGAGGTTTGGAAATATCAGACGGTTCTTATTTTTATTTAATTAATACGAATTATGGCAATGTAAGTGGAAAGTTTACTCGAATACGGTAAAGTCAGTAAAAGATAAGCGGGGATTTTTCCCCGCTTTTTTTTTAATAATAAAATTTGAAATACTTCTATTATATTGGTATATAATCTTTGATATTATTTAAAATATGTTATTCTGTAAATTCAGGAGGAACAATGAATAAGTTCATTATAGTTTTACTTATCGGTATTTTAATATTTTCTTGTACAAAATCTAGTACAACTGAACCGGATCCTCCACCTCCAACAGATAACATAACTGTAACATTTCCAACATCCGGATCACTTCTATATTGGGACAGTACTTATACAATACAATGGATGAAAGAGGGGAATGTTGGCAATGTAAATGTTTTCTACAGGATTCATGATGATTCTTTATGGGATGTAATAGATACAAATATCAGTGGTTTAAGCTGCAATTGGACAGTTCCTCTGGTAAGAACTAATCAAGGGAAAGTAAAAGTAGCAGATTCAAATGACAGTACTTTATTTGATACTAACTCCGGTTATTTTATAATCGATCAACAAATAGAATATAATCTTGTTCTTCTAATTTGTGACAGTTTTTTTTATATGGGAAGTGATACCACGGAAACAGGACATATGCCAGATGAAAGCCCCGTACATGTTATTTCTCTATCATCTTTTTATATTACATCTACAGAAATTCCTAATATTGCATATAAAAATTTTTGTGACGCAACAGGATATCCATATCCACCTGATCCTGGATTTAATGGAATGGAAAATTATTTTGACAGTTTTCCTAATTATCCGGTTGTTATGATCTCATGGTTTGATGCTGTGAGATATTGTAATTGGTTTTCACAAATATATGGATTTGAAAATCAATATGATACTATAACATGGGAATGTAATTTTTCAGTGGGGTATAGATTACCAACTGAAGCTGAGTGGGAATATGCTTCTCGAGGTGGTTTGTATCAGAATATGTACTCCTGGGGAAATGATGTTCCGGGAGATAATTGTAACTGGAAAAACGATGTTTTGTATGAATATACAGCCCCAACAAATTCTTTTGATGTAAACGGTTATGGTCTTTTTAATATGACAGGAAATGTCTGGGAATGGACAAATGACTATTATGATCCGAGTTATTACCAGAATTCACCTGCTAATGATCCGACAGGACCTGATTCAGGATTTTACAGGGTGATAAGAGGAGGGTCATGGTTTGACAATGAAGAGAATATCAGATGTGCAAAACGAGGACCTTCTGATCCGGCAGATGTTTTTATAAAAGTTAATACTTTGGGTTTCAGGATAGTCAGGGGGTTTTAACTAAAATAAGGCTTGACATTTACATATTTTAGTAAAAAGATTACCATTTTTCAAAGTATAGTCTGTATTTAACACTATTTTACTGTCACTAATCCTGGGTTGGTGGAGTCCCCTTTATTATTAATTTGACTCCAGTGAAATATCAGTCAAAGGAATTTTATGGAGGAAATTATGGATAAGAAGAAGGTTTTAATACTTGGGGCAGCTGGAAGGGATTTTCACAATTTCAATACTTTTTTCAAAAATAACGATCTGTACAATGTTATAGCTTTTACTGCTACCCAAATACCTCATATCGAAGGAAGAAAATATCCTTTTGAATTGGCAGGTGACCTGTACCCGAATGGGATTTCCATTGAAGCAGAAGATGAAATGGAGAGAATAATAAAGGACAAAAATATTGATGTCTGTGTGTTTTCATATTCAGATGTTTCACATGACAGTGTTATGCATCTTGGAAGCAGAGTTATTGCAGCGGGGGCTGATTTTTGGCTTCTCGGACTTAAAAGTACAATGATTAAGAGCAATAAACCGGTTGTCTCTGTGTGTGCAGTCCGTACAGGATGTGGAAAAAGTCAAACAACACGTAAAGTTTCAAAAATATTACGTGATATGGGAAAGAAGGTTGTTGCAATAAGACATCCTATGCCTTATGGAAATCTCGTTGATCAAAGAGTGCAGAGGTTTGCAGTTAAAGAGGATTTAGTCAAACATAATTGTACTATTGAAGAAATGGAAGAATACGAACCGCATATTGATAATGGAGTCATTGTCTATGCGGGGGTAGATTATGAAGCAATAATCAGAGAAGCTGAAAAAGAGGCTGATATTATTCTCTGGGATGGAGGAAATAACGATATCTCTTTCTACAAATCCGATCTCTATATTGTAGTTGCTGATCCGCATCGGGCAGGGCATGAGATGAAATATCATCCTGGAGAAACCAACATGATAATAGCTGATGTCATTGTAATTAATAAAATCGAAACTGCTGATCTTGAAAACATTGAAACTGTAAGAGAGAATATTTTAAAGTTAAATCCTAAAGCAATTGTAATTGATGCAGCTTCACCGATTACAATTGTCGGAGATGAAGAGATAACCGGAAAGAGAGTTCTTGTAGTTGAAGACGGACCAACACTGACACATGGATCTATGGCTTACGGAGCAGGAGTTATTGCAGCTAAGAAGTTTGGAGCAAAAGAAATTATAGATCCAAGACCGTGGGCTATTGGCAGTATTCTTGAGACATATAAAAAATATCCAACTACCGGTAATGTGCTTCCTGCTATGGGTTATGGGAAAGAGCAGATGAAAGAACTGGAAATGACAATAAACAGTACAGATGTTGATCTTGTAATTATTGGAACTCCTATAGATCTTTCAAGAGTTTGTAAATTGAACAAACCCTGGGTTAGAGTAAATTACGACCTGCAGGAGATTGGAAAACCTGATTTATATGATGTTCTGAAGAAATTTGAATAATATGGGAAATAATAAATTAAAACCTATTGCCATAGTTGCTCTTGGAGGAAATGCTTTAATCAAAAAAGGAGAGAGAGGGGATATTCATGAGCAGTTTGCTAATACGAGAAAATGCCTTGATGGAATAATATATCTTATCAATAAAGGCTACAGAATTGTAATCACTCATGGAAATGGTCCTCAAGTCGGTAATGAACTTATCAGGATGGAAAAAAGTTCCAATGAAATCCCGTCACATCCTCTTGGAGTAATTGATGCCTCAACACAGGGCTGGATAGGATATATGATAGTACAGTCTCTTGCAAACAGGTTAATAAAAGAGAAGATAAACTATGAAGTTGTAGCTATAGTCACACAAGTTGTTGTTGATCCAAACGACCTATCTATTCAGAATCCTACAAAACCTGTAGGTCCTTTTTACAAAGAGAGTGATTTACCGATATTGCAGAAAAAAGGATGGATAATCAAGGAGGATGCAGGAAGAGGTTTTCGTAGGATTGTTCCTTCTCCGAAACCTATTTCAATTATTGAAAAAAAAGCAATAAAATCTATTCTTGATAATAATGGAATAATCATAGCTGCAGGAGGAGGAGGAATACCTGTATATTATGAAAAGGACGGCTCACTTGAAGGATTAGATGCTGTCATTGATAAGGATAGAGCATCCTCGATTTTAGGAATTGAGTTAAAAGCTGAATTACTTATAATACTTACCAGTATTGATAAAGTTATGCTGAATTTTAAAAAACAGAATCAAAAACCTCTTGATCAGATTGATGATAAAACGGCTGAAGTATATCTCAACAGAGGTGAATTTGCCAGTGGAAGCATGGGACCTAAAATTGAAGCTGCAATTAATTTCATCCGCGGAGGAGGAAAGAAAGTTATCATTGCTCAACTGGACAAAGCAGTTGAAGCACTTGAAGGAAAAAGCGGCACTACAATTATAAAAAAAGGTGATTTTTGAAAGTATATTCTGATTATTGTTTTGATGTTGACTTTTTGAATTCCGAACCATTACAAAAAGAAGGCATAATATTACCTGAAGAAATAGATATTAAAAATTTTATTTCTGGCAGATATCATATTAAAGCTTTTAAAGGCAAGAAAAACATTGATATTCACTATGATATTTGTTATGAAAGAAAGATTACTTGCTCACGATGTTTAGAAAAGAATGTAGTGAAATCTCATATTAAGGATGTTGCTGAAGCTATTAAACATGAAAGTGAAAATTTATCGAAAGATAATATGAATGAAGTTTCAGAGGATAAATTAATATTTTATAATGGAAGAGAAATATGCTTGTATTACATTATACGAGATATGATACTTCTCGATGAAGACATGAAGTATATCTGTAAAGATGATTGTAAGGGATTATGTCCTTTTTGTGGTGAAAATTTAAATTTTAAAATATGTAATTGTGGAAAGAATGAATTAATAAATAATCCTTTTAATATATTGACAGATATTAAAAATATCTAATATTAATATATGTAAATATTTATTTGAAAGAGGAGGATAAATGGCTTTACCAAAAAAGAGAATTTCTTCGACAAGAGGAAAGAATAGAAGAGCACATTGGAAAGCTAAATTTCCAGTACTAACACAGTGTTCACACTGCGGTAATTTAACACTTCCACATAGTGTATGTCTGGAATGCGGATATTACAAAGGAAAACAAATAGTTGTAGAAGAGGAAACTGAGAAGAAATGAAAATTGCTGTCGACGCAATGGGAGGTGACTGCGGTTCTTTTCCTATTGTCGAGGGTGTTAAATTGTTCATTCAGGATACGGATGATACCGAAATAATTTTGGTTGGAGAAAAAGACAAAATAAAAGAGTATTTAACTTCTTCAGATCTACAAAACAGTAGAATTGAAATTGTTGATGCAAAGGGTAATGTGGATATGCACATTGCTCCATCTGAAGCAATTAAAACTAAGAAAGATTCGTCAATCAGTGTTGGAATTAAACTACATAGAGAAGGAAAAGTAGACGCATTTATTTCAACCGGAAATACAGGTGTTATTATGGCATTTGCATTGATTACTTTAGGCAGGTTAAAAAATATAAAAAGACCTGCACTTGCATGTTTCCTTCCTTCTATGAAAAAGCCAATTCTATTAATCGATGTTGGTGCTAATGTTGACTGTAAACCTTTAAATATTTATCAATTTGGCATAATGGGATCTGTTTATTATTCAAATCTTTTGGATAATAATAATCCAGTAATCGGATTACTTTCAATTGGAGAAGAACCGACAAAAGGAAATGAACAAACTCTTTCTGCGTACAAGTTATTTAAAAAAAGTTCATTGAATTTTGTCGGAAATGTTGAAGGAAATGATATTTTATCCGGAGAGATAAATGTCATTGTTACCGATGGATTTGTTGGTAATATTTTGATAAAGTTTGGGGAAAGTGTATTTGAATTGATAATGAAGGTTGCAGGTTCTTCGCTTAATATTTCTCCTGATGTAAAGAATAAATTCTCGGCTGATGAATACGGAGGAGCTCCTCTTTTAGGAATAAATGGTTTTATTTTTATATGTCATGGCAAATCAACACCAAGAGCTATAAAAAACTCACTTCACTCTGTCAGAAAAACTTATTACAAGGATATCAATAAAATAATAAAAAATATTGTTTCGGAGTTTGTAAAATGAGTAAAAGAGCTTATCTTTTTGCAGGACAGGGAGCCCAAACTGTTGGAATGGGTAAAAGTCTTTATGAAAACAATGAATTTGTTAAAGAAACTTTTAGGAAAGCTTCTGATATTCTTAAAATTGATATGGTTGACCTTTTATTTAATGGACCTCAGGAAAAACTGACCGATTCAAAGAATGCTCAACCTGCACTTCTTCTTCAGGGGTATTGTGCTTTTAAGTTGTTTGAAAAAGAATTTGGAAAATTAGATATTGCAGCAGGGCATAGTCTGGGAGAATATACTTCTCTTGTAAGTGCCGGTGTGCTTTCTTTTGAGGATGGACTGATGCTGGTGAGAAAAAGAGGAGAATTAATGAGTAGAGCAGGATTGACATATCCTGGTAAAATGGCTGCTATAATTGGATTATCACAAGAAATAGTTAATAACATCTGTGATTCAATAGAAGGAACTGTAGTCCCTGCAAATTATAACTCACTTTCACAGATTGTCATCAGTGGAGAATTATCATCTGTTGAAGAAGCTGTTGATATATGTAAAGATCAAGGAGCTAAAAGAGCAATATTTCTCGATGTATCTGCTGCTTTTCACTCACCTTTGATGAATGAACCTTCCCAGGAATTTTCTTCTATACTTGACAGTGTAGTTTTTAATGATGCAGAAATACCTGTAATTGTAAATGTTTTAGCAGAACCTTTAACAGATCCAGAAAATTTAAAAATTTCTTTAAAAAAACAGATGACAAATCCTGTTAAATGGACTCAAACTATAATGAAGATGAAAGAAATGGAAATTATTCAAGGAGTTGAATTTTCACCCAAACCGATTATATCCGGATTGGTAAGAAAAATCACAAGAGATATAAAAATTTTTACTATTACTGATTTTAAATCATTAACTGAAACTATAAATAAATTAAAAGAGGAAGTTTGACAATGGAAGAAAATATCAAATTGGCAGTCATCACTGGAGGAGCGAGGGGTATTGGTAAATCTATTGCATTAAAACTGGCAAATGAAGGGATTGATATCGCTATATGGGATCTGCTTGAGAAAGAAGGGAATGAAACAAAGAAACAAATAGAGCAAATTGGAAGAAAATGTTTTTATATTAATTTGAATATAACTGATGAAGAAATGGTAAAAAAAGCTGTTGATTTCCTGGCGGAAAAAGTAGGACATATAGATATTCTTATAAACAATGCAGGAATTACAAAAGATGGACTTCTCATGAAGATGCCTCTTGAGGATTTTAGAAAAGTTATTGAAGTTAATTTAATCGGAAGTTTTATTACAACAAAATCAATTATAAGAATGATGATCAGGAAGAAATATGGAAAAATAGTAAATATTTCTTCTGTAGTAGGTTTGTTTGGAAATGCTGGACAAGCAAATTATTCATCTTCAAAAGCGGGTTTAATCGGTTTTACAAAATCAGTTGCAAAGGAGGTGGCAGCAAGAGGAATTACGGTAAATGCAATTTGTCCTGGTTTTATAGAATCAGAAATGACAGATAAATTATCCGAAGAAGTTAAAAAGCAATATTTAAAAAATATACCAGCAAGTAAATTTGGAACACCAGATAATATAGCAGACCTTGTTGCTTTTCTTATAAGTGACCAATCATCCTATATTACAGGAGAAGTAATAAGGATTGATGGTGGACTGGCAATGTAGAAATAATTAAGGAGGTTAATTATGTCACTGAATACATTACAACTTGAAAAAGAATTAAAGAACATTATTGTTGAAAGACTGGGAGTTGATGAATCTCAGGTTACTTTGGATGCCAAATACATAAAAGATCTTGGAGCAGATTCTCTGGATTTAGTCGAATTGATCATGGCTCTTGAAGAAAAATTTGGAATAGATATACCGGATGAAAAAGCAGAACAGCTTGTAACAGTTGGAGACTCAATGGAATATCTTGAAAAAGTTCTTTCTAAAAAAGGAGAAACTGAAGGGACTGCAACAGGTGAAGAAGAGGAATAATTGCTGTCAGCATTTTTCTCTTTTTCGATGTTGTGTGTTTTATCAATTTTAATTAGTTAAAAATTTCAATTTATAAAAGGAGTTTAGATGAAACGGGTGGTAATTACAGGTTTAGGAACTGTCAATCCTGTTGGAAACGATGTATCATCCACCTGGGATTCTTTGATTAATGGAAGAAGCGGTGTTGGAAGAATTACAAAATTTGATACAGAAAATTTCAACGTTAAAATTGCCGGTGAAGTTAAAGATTTTGATCCCTTAAATGTACTTGAGAAAAAAGAATTAAGAAGAATGGACCTATATACTCAGTATTCGATATGTTCGGCAGATGAAGCTATAAAAGATGCAAAGTTAGATTTTGATAGTATTGATCCTTACAGAGTGGGAGTTTTAATGGCTACAGGAATTGGTGGAATTAAAACATTGGAAGATCAGCATTCCATTTTGCTCTCAAGGGGTCCTAAAAAAATTTCTCCTTTTTTGATTCCCATGATGATAGTTAATATGGCTTCCGGACAGATAGCCATAAAATATGGGCTTAAAGGACCAAATTTCACTGTCTCAAGTGCATGTGCTTCTTCCGGACATGGTCTTATATCAGCTTACAGAATAATACAGAGAGGAGAGGCTGATATTATGTTAGCAGGTGGAGCAGAAGCATCTGTTACTCCTCTTGCTATTGGTGGATTTTCAGTTATGAGGGCTCTTTCTACAAGAAATGATGATCCGAAAACTTCAAGCAGACCTTTTGATAAGGAAAGAGACGGATTTGTAGTTGCTGAAGGAGCAGCGGTTCTTATACTTGAAAGTTATGAACATGCAGTTGAAAGAGGAACTCAAATTTATGCTGAAATAATCGGAGGAGGACAAACTTCTGATGCATATCATATAACTGCTCCTGACTTAACAGGACAGGGACCTGCATCAGCAATGAAATTTGCAATGCAGGAAGCAAAAGTAGAAACTGAATTAATTGATCATGTCAATGCTCATGGTACATCAACACTGTATAATGATAAAATTGAAACCAAGGCAATAAAGATTGCATTAGGAGAGAGAGCCCAACAGATAAGTGTTGTCTCAACAAAATCAATGACCGGTCATATGCTTGGTGCAGCTTCAGCCATTGAAGCATTGGTTGTCTGTCTTTCAATGAAAGACAAGATCACTCATCCAACTGCAAATTTAGTAAATCCTGATCCGGAATGTGATTTAGATTATGTTTCTGAAGGGACTCGAAAAACAGAGATTAATTACGCACTTTCCAATTCACTTGGTTTTGGAGGGCATAATGTATCTATTCTCTTCAAAAATTTAAATGCTGAATAATATAATACTGTTAGAACTGAAAGATAGAATATTAAGAGATTATGATGTAGAAGTAGAATTGTCCTGTCTTCAGGAAGCTATGACTCATTCTTCTTGCTCAGAAAGTAAATCCTATGAGACTATGGAATTTTTTGGTGATTCTATCATAAGTTTTATAGTGACTGAATTTCTTTATCATAAATATTCTAATATTTCTGAAGGAGATCTGACTACAAGAAGAGCAGCTTATATATGCGGTGAAAACCTTTCTAAAACCGCAAGAATCTTAGAATTGGATAAATATGTGATTAATACATTAGAAAGCAATGTCACTCCTTCAATAATGTCTGATGTTTTTGAATCCCTGACTGCTGCAGTATATCTTTCATCCGGATTGGAATCTGTTAAAAAATTTCTATCTAAAACACTTTTGTGCAATGAACCAATTCAAAATAATTACAAATCAGAACTCCAGGAATTATTTCTGAAAAGATATGGATTTTATCCGGAGTATTATGAGATCTCCGAGTTTGGACCTGAGCATAGAAAGACTTTTTTTACTGCAGTGAAGATAGAGAACAGGATTATTGGAATTGGTTCGGGTTTTTCAAAAAAACAATCAGAACAGGAATCAGCAAAAAATGCTTTAATATCCTTGGATTGTAAAAAAGAGGAGGAATAATTGAAAATCGTTGTTTGTGTTAAACAGGTTCCGGATATTTCTCAATCAAAAGTTGATCCTGAAACTTATACAATAATTAGAACGGGTGTCGATGCTGTAGTGAACCCATTTGATCTATATGCTGTTGAAGCAGCTCTTCAAATTAAAGATAAGATCGGAGCAAAAGTGACAGCAATATCAATGGGTCCTCCCCAGGCGGAGAGTGCTTTAAAAGAAGTGATTTCCATGGGGGTAGATGATGCAGTTCTTCTCAGTTCAAAGGATTTTGCTGGTTCTGATACACTGGCAACTTCCTATGCGATTTCTCAGGGGATAAAACAGATTGGAGATGTTGATCTTATAATCACCGGAAGACAGGCAATAGATGGAGATACTGCTCAAGTTGGTCCTGGCATGGCTGAACATCTACAGTTTCCAGTTGTTACAGATGTCAATGACTTTCTTGAGATTGAAGAAGGAAAATTGAAAGTTAAGGTTATGATTGAGGAAGGATATCTCATTCTTGAAGTACCTATGCCTGCTGTCTTGTCAATTGGCAAAGGTATTGGCGAACCACGAATGCCTTCATTGAGAAATAAAATGAGAGCAAGAAAAGCTATAATTCCAATTTGGTCTCCGGATGATATAGATGCAAATAAAGAAAAATTAGGTCTCAAAGGAAGTCCAACTCAGGTTGTGAAAATTTTTACACCTGAAGTTGGAGGAGATGTTCTGTATATTGAAGGAGAACCGCATCAACAGGGAGACAGGATAGTAGAAATCCTGTCTGAAAGACATTTAATATAAAAGGAGTAGTGATGAGCTTAAAAGTTATTAAAGACAGATGTGTTTCATGTGGTGTATGTGCAGAAGTTTGTCCTGTTAATGCTATCACTATGAATGATGAAAAATTACCGGATATTAATTTAGATGTCTGTAATCTCTGTGGAATATGTATTGATAAGTGTCCAACGGGAGCTATCATCAGAGTTCATAAATCACAATCCAGGCAAACAGATTATGTTTCATATAGAGGAATTTTAGTTGTAGCGGAAAGAGAAGATGGAGATATAGCACGTGTTACTTATGAGCTAATAGGAAAAGCTTATCGATTATCATATCATTTAAAGGAAATTGTTACAGTTGTTCATTTAGGACCAGCCAATGACAAGGAAGCGGAAGAACTTATCGCTTATGGAGCTGATAAAATTATTATAGTTGAAAATGAAAAACTGTCATTACATTTAATTGGACCCAAAGTTAATGTTCTATATGATATTGTAAAAAATATTAAACCTGAAATCATTTTAGCTGGATCCACTTCAGAAGGCAGACCTCTTTTATCCAGACTTGCTGTTAAGTTACAAACAGGTTTGACAGCAGATTGCACTGGTTTGGAAATAGAAATGCCTGACAGATATCTGCTGCAGACAAGACCTGCATGGGGAGGATCTATCATGGCTACAATCATGACACCAGATCATCGACCTCAAATGGCTACTGTTAGATCCAGAGTTATGAGAAAATTAATTCCTGATTATAAAAGGAAAGGAAAAATAGAGAGAATCAAAATGGAAGAATCTAAGCTGATAGATCCTGTTAAATTTTTGGAAATCGTAAAAGAGTCAACTTCAAAAATACGTATTGATAATGCAGATATTATTGTATCAGGTGGAAGAGGAATCAAAGGACCCGAAAATTATTCTCTAATTGAAAAGCTTGCAGAATTACTTGGAGGAGCTGTTGGATCATCTCGACCTCCGGTTGATGATGGTTGGATTGATCATGCACATCAGGTTGGACAAACAGGACGTACCGTTGCTCCAAAATTATATATAGCAGTTGGTATTTCAGGAGCAATACAGCATCTTGTTGGCATGCAGTCATCTGAAAATATTATTGCTATTAATAAGGACCCGGATGCACCAATTTTAAAAGTTGCTGATTATGCTATTATAGGAGATCTTTTTCAAATTGTTCCTGCTATTATTAAATCTCTTGTCAAGAGAACAAAATAATTTCTTTCTCTAAGATTAAAATTATCAATTATTAATAAAACCGAATATTTCTTTTATTAGAAGTTTCGCACCGGCTGAAGTAAGATGGCATCCGTCATCAGATCTAAGACTTGAAAAATTACTGATAGGTGAAAGGATATCATATCTATTGAATTCATTGAATAACTCATAAGAAGAGATATAAATTACAGTAGATCTTTTTTCAGCCTCTTTGGAATATATCTCGTTCAGAACTCTTATTCCTTCATCAAAATTAGGATTCAACATTTTTGGAAGACCTATCCAGAAAACTCTGTCAGCCTTTAAAAGAAGTTTATCCATCATATTACCAACCCTTCTGTGGTATTCTTCATACCAGATCTCAGAATGGTATCCTATCCATCCGGAACCATAGCGATGAATTGCCTGGTTATCATTTGCTCCGATGAAAACAAATGCTATATCAAAATTTTTAGCAAGAAGCAGTTCCTGAAGTCTTTCATCCCAGTTAAAATAATCAGGTCTGCAAAGACCGGAAGATGTATGAAAGTCAATTATAATTGAAGATGCTCCTTCAGCTTTTAGGCTGTCTGATAAATAATATCCTGTAGCTCCTCCCATCATAGAATCACCGATTAACAAAATTATTTTTCCTGCAATTTGTACTTTAGCAGTTGAATTTTCATTTTTCCAGGTAATCTCAGGTTGCATGAACTGTGTGTTTGAAATAAAAAAATAAAATATAATTCCGATAAATATCATAATTCTTCCAAAAAAGTTGTAGCTTCTTCAAATTTGTCAGGAACAATTGCAACAGAAATATTGTCATTACTGGAGTTGTCACTCCAGTTGATTGATTGCAGATTGATATCTGTTTTTGCAAGTGATGAAAGAACCTTTCCCATATCAAGAGTTGATTTTTTATTTAGGGTTATGATAATTACAGGTGTTTTAACGGGATATAAACCCATATTCTTTAAGATATTGTTTAGATAATCATTTTCTCTTTCTACTACTATTCGTAGTACACCTCCATCTGCAGATGCACTTCCTGAAGCAGCTATTATATTAATATTCTCTGATTTTAATTGACATACTACTTTTGCCAGAGCACCAACTTTATGTTCGAGAAAAACAGTATATTGATGTGCATTCCTTACTATCATATTTTAACTTCCTTTTTTTGTAATTATGAACATTTAAATGAATGTTATTGAAGTTGTAAAACCATGTCAATAAACTTTGATTATGATGAAGTTATTGGTTATCTCTTACAGAGAATAAAATAAGAAATTAACTCACACAAAGACACTAAGACACAAAGTCCCACCTTTCTTCCCCAGAAAAATATTTGACAGGATTCCTCACCCCTCCCATATGATTAACAGGAATGATAAAATCTTTTTGTTTCACAAAAAAACTTTATCAGTTTATGATTAACACAGAGGAAAAGACATAATTGAATATAGAACACCAAACAATGATTTAAGAATTTAGAAGATTAAAGCATAATGAATTAATATAATAACACAATGTGCAAATATGTATTTTCATTTTATACTAATATAAACAGGATAATCTAATGAGAGATAAATTAGAAAAAGAATTTAAATACTGTATTCGGGATGAGATCACATATAAAAACATTCTCGGTTTTCTTGAAAATAAATTCAATCGAAAAAAAAGTGTTATACTTGACAATTATTTTTTTGACACTGAAGACTTTTCTATATGGAAAGTAAAACATATTTTAAGATTAAGAAGAGAAAAAAACAGATTTACAGTTACATTAAAAGGTGAACTTTCTTCCGATCCGGATAAAGGATACTCTATTAGAGAAGAAATAGAAGAAGAGGTAAATAACAGATACTCTGAAAAAATGATGAATAATTCATTGAGCTATAATGAACTGCCTTTTAAAATAAAAGAAAACTTAAATAAGCATATAATAGAAAAATCCTGTGTTTTAATAATGTGGGGAAGTTTTGTGACTAAGAGAGATATATATTACTTGAATAATATGTCATTAAATATTGACAAAGTTTATTATTCTTCAAGAATTGATTATGAATTGGAAATTGAAATTGAAAAACAAATAGAAGATGTTGACTATATTATTAAAGAAATCAGAGAAAAAACAAAGAGTAAATTAATCTCTCTTTCTATTACTAAAACCGAAAGGTTAAAA
>CBDUTX010000003.1:0-27559 GCA_965370235.1 uncultured Desulfuromonadaceae bacterium
ATATCCTAATAGACTATTTTGATCTGCTATTTAAAAAGAGAAATAAATTTTACTCTAACTTAAAAAAAGAAGGGTGCTAAAAAAGCACCCTCTTCATATAATAAATCACATAGAATTATTCAGTAGCACCATTTACTTCAACACTGTCGGATACTGGTTCTTCCGGAGTCTCTTCTTCTACCGGTTCTTCTTCAATATCTTCTTCTTCTACATCTTCTACGTCTTCTACGTCTTCAACATCTTCTACACCTTCTACAGGAAGTTCTTCAACAACTGCAAATGTCACACTTAAGATTTCTGTTCCTTCAAAATCAGAATCAAACATACGAATATCGTATGATCCTAATTCTTCCGGTGCATAAAATATCATTGTTCCCTGAAGCTCACCCCCGATGAGATGAAAATCTATATCAAACTCATCACATTCTTCTTCGTCACCATGAGGTACGTTTGAAGGAATAATTCCTACCCATGCATTGTCATCAAAATCTTCTGAAGCAACATAGGTTACTGTTATTTCATCTCCGGGGAGATAAAATAATGCATCAATTTCCAGAGCTGGAACTAAATCTACGACATCGGCAGTATCAGGTTCTACAACAGTTGTGTCTGTTGTATCAACATCTTCTGCAGGTGGCTGGCTGCAGCTTGGGAAAACAAAAACCATCAAACTGAATAATACCAAAGAAATCACAAAGATTCCTAATTTTTGTCCTCTGTTCATATCCTTTCCTCCTTTTTGGACACAATATACCTATTAAAAAGTCAGCATAATTATAAATAAAACTACCAAAAATAAAATATAAAGAATAAAATAGTTTTTTGCAAGTTTTATTATCATAATTTATGAAAATTATGTAAAAATATTTTTATTACTAAATCTATTTTAGTAACACATTATAATGAAAAGAATAATTTTTTGAAAGGAAAAGACATGTTTTCTTTAAATAATTTGAACCAAGATGTGATTAAAATCAATGCAAAAATATGCCGTGAAAGAGGGATAATAATTCCAACATTTGAGGAGTTAAAATACCCTCATTTGATAGACAATGAAATAATTAAAAAACTAACTGAAATCGGACTTTGGGACATAAATCCACTTAACCTTTTCAGGGTAACATGGAAAAATCAACCTATTCCTTCAGGAGGAGGTTATACTTCGGTAAATTATATTGAAATTCCGCAAGAATTGACAAATGTCAGGGCAAAAATTATTGCTCTCGTCGGAAAATGGTTCCCAACAGGTTCTCATAAGGTAGGTGCAACATTTGGATGTCTCGTTCCTTATTTGATAACCGGTCGATTCAATGCTGCAGAAAATAAAGCTGTCTGGCCTTCAACGGGCAATTACTGCAGAGGAGGGGCTTATATATCATCTCTTTTGGCATGTTCTTCAATTGCCATACTCCCTGAAGAAATGTCCGTTGAAAGATTCCAATGGCTTTCAAAAGTTGCCGGGGAGGTAATCGCTACACCTGGCTGTGAAAGTAATGTTAAAGAGATATTTGATAAATGCAGGGAACTGAAAGAAGAAAGGACAGATATAGTAGTTTTCAACCAATTCGATCAGTTTGGAAATTACCTGTGGCATTATACTGTAACCGGCAGTGCAATTGAAGAAATCATAGGACCATTTGTAAAAGATGGATTAAAATTTTCAGGGCTTGTTCTTTCCTCAGGTTCATCAGGAACACTTGGTTCTGCTGATTATCTTAAAAAGGTTTTCCCTTTGATGAAACTGGGTGTTGGTGAAGCTCTTCAATGTCCAACACTACTTCTAAACGGATTTGGAGGACATAGAATCGAAGGAATAGGAGACAAACACGTTCCATGGATACACAATCTAAGAAATACTGATATGATTATTGCAATAGATGACGAGCAATCAATAAGGTTGTTAAGACTTTTTAATGAAGATGAAGGAAAAAAGTATTTAAAGAAGAATAACATACCTATGTCTTTTATAGACAAACTTGATTTACTGGGAATTTCTTCTATTGGAAATCTTCTCGCTGCTATCAAGTTTGCCAATTACTATGAGTTGACAGAGGACGATATTGTTGTAACCGTATTTACTGATTCTTTTGAACTGTACCCTTCAAGAATTAAAGAACTTAATGAAAATAGAGGGAAATATCGGAAATCAGATTCCATTAAAGACTTTGAAATGCTAAAAAATATTAAGGAAGATAATGTTCTTGAATTATCCTATTACGAAAAAAAACGAATACATAATTTAAAATACTTCACCTGGATTGAGCAGCAAAATAAAAGAATTGAAGAATTAAACAGACAATGGTACGATTACGAGAATTACTGGGGTAATGTTCAGAACAAAGTTGAAAAAATAGATTCTCTTATAAATGAATTCAATACAATTGTTAGATTGTTATGATTTTGCTAAAGAATTGTAAAGTCATTGCAACTTTCAATGACACATTAGATGAACTGAAGAATACCGACATTCTGATATCAGAAAATAAAATCACAAAAATATCAAAAAATATTGTTTTAATTCAAAAGGATCTCGAAAAATTAGAAACAATTGATTGTTCTTCTTCTCTCGTTATCCCGGGTTTAATTAATACACATCATCATTTCTTCCAAATACTGACAAGAAATATCCCTGCTGTGCAGAATGCAGAACTATTCAGCTGGTTAACTCATCTATATCCCATATGGTCTAAACTTGACAGAGATTGTATCTACTTTTCTACTATTGCTGCAACATCTGAATTATTGAAAACCGGATGTACAACAACTACAGATCACATGTATCTATATCCTGAATCATTGAATGTGGATATCGTTGAATTACAGTTTCAGGGGGCAGAGAAAACAGGAATAAGATTTGCTCCTTCAAGAGGTTCTATGACAAGAGGAAAAAGTCAGGGGGGACTTCCTCCTGATAATGTTGTACAAAAACCCGATGAAGTTATAAAAGATATGAAAAGAACAATAGAACGATTCCACGATACTTCTCCTTTTTCAATGAAACGAATTATCCTTGCTCCCTGTAGCCCTTTCTCTGTTGACAAACACGTGATGATTGAGACTGCTGCTCTTGCCAGGCAGTACAAAGTAATTATGCATACTCATCTTGCAGAGACTTTGAATGAAAAAAACTACTGTCTGGAAATATATGGAAAAAGACCTCTTGCTCTTATGAAGGACTGGAACTGGCTTGGAGAAGACGTTTTTTTTGCTCATGGAATCTGGTTCGACGATGATGAATTAGATCTTCTGAAAAGAACAAATACAGGAATATCTCATTGCCCCACATCAAATATGCGATTGGGTTCCGGGATTGCAAGGGTAAAGGATATGTTGAACTTAAACATCAGACTTGGTCTGGGTGTTGATGGTTCAGCTTCAAATGATTCTTCAGATATGCTCGGAGAGGTAAGAAATGCAATGCTTCTGCAGAGAGTCAAATACGGAGCTAATGCTCTTTCATCCCGTCATTCTTTGCAAATGGCAACAAGAGGAGGGGCATCACTCCTTGGTTTTGATAAAATTGGACAAATTAAAGAGAATTTTTCTGCAGATATAGCAATTTTTAATTTGAATAAATTACAGTATGCTGGCTCACTATCCGATCCATTGTCGGCAATAGTATTTACCGGGTACAGTCATGAAACCGAATATACGATAGTTAATGGAAAAATCCTCGTCAGAAAAGGAAAAATAGTTTTTATCGATGAAGAAAAGCTAATAAATAAAGTTAATTCTCTTTCGAGGAAGATTTTATCTAAATAACTAACAGACAATCTATGAAAATGTGTTTTCTATAGGGATGTAAATTGAGAACTTACATTCTCTGAACTTGTCCGTTGTGATATTAATAAATCCATTGAATTATCATATTCAGCATAAAAATACTTGATCAGAGCAATAGAATTCAGGGAAATTAATTCTTTTTCTTTATCATTTATTTCCTTTGAAAGATCAAAGGATTCATAAGCATATTTTTCACAGTTACTATAATGATCTTTTTTAAGACATTTATTTTGGATTTTTATTAACAGATCGAGTCTTTCTACCGGATTATCAGTTTTTGGGAGCTTATCTGTCAGGTTTTGTATTTGAATATCCATTTTTATCAAAAAAAATTATTTCATTTTAATAATAACAAATGCATCTGTCAATTAACTAAAGCATATTAATCACAAAAGATTACAGGAATTTCATCCCATTTTGTAGTAAATCGTTTGGAAAGTTTTGCTCTTTTCATAGACCAGGGTCTCTTAAATCCTGATGAGAAGAACCCAACCATATCTCTTCCCCATTTTTGATTGATTAAGTCTATTGTTTTCATTACCTCTAAATCTTCGCTGATTTGGAAAAAACCCTGCTGAATTTCATCGATAGGAATCAAGCCTGTAAAACTAACTCCTACTTTCTTATATCTATATCCCTCTTTAAAAATTCGACCTAAGTGTTCTTTTGCCAAACCAATCAACTCCGGAGTGTATGTTGTCGGTCTGGTCAGTTTCACATCAACCCAGTTTGCATACTGAGGTTCTTTTTTAAACCTATTCGTCGTAATAAAAACATGCATTGTAAGAGGAATTAATTTTTGCTTTCTCATTTTCTCTGCTGCTCTTGTTATATAAACAGACAGTGCTTCTTCAAGTTCATCAAGTTTTTCAACAGGTCGTCCAAATGAACGTGAACATGTAACTCCTTTTTTTTTTGGAGGAATCATTTCAATTTCTATGCAGGAAATACCTTTTAATTCCAATAAAGTTTTTCTGCCTATTACTGTCATTTTTTTCTGAACCCATTCTTCGGAAAGATTCTTAAACTTAAGTGCTGTCCGAACTCCGTTCTTTCTTAAAAAATCAGAATACCGATGTCCAATTCCCCAAACATTCTGAATATCTGTTATTTCCAAATATTTATCCACATTGTCTTCATTTGATATATCAAAAACTCCATTTAATTCTTTATTCCTTTTTGCAAATCTATTTGCAATCTTGGCAAGAGTTTTAGTCTTTCCTATACCTATTGAAACAGGTATCCCTGTCCACTTTCCAATTGTATTCTTGATTTCCTTTCCATATTCATAGAGGTTTCTGTATTTAAATGATTTTAAAGACAGGAAAGCTTCATCAATTGAATAAATTTCAATATCTGGTGAAAATATCTTTAATGTTTCCATCACCCTCGTTGACATATCCGCATAGAGAGAATAATTTGAAGAAAAAACAGATATATCATTTTCTTCTATCTTTTCCCTGCATTTAAAAACAGGGGTACCCATTTTTATTCCAAGAGCTTTTACCTCTTCTGATCTTGAAACCACACATCCATCATTATTTGACAGAACCATAACCGGTTTGTTCTTAATTTTCGGATTAAACACTCTTTCACAGGAAACATAGAAATTATTGCAGTCAATAAGGCATATTATTTGTTCTTTCATAAAATATTATTCTTTTCTTACAGAGAATGTATTACATGTGTTACAACTCCCCATGTTTAACAATTATCCTCTTGAGAAACTTTTATAGTTTTAAATGCCGGATTTTCAGGAACAAGATAAAATTCTTCTTTTTTCTTTCTAATTCTCTTCACTGTAAATTCTCCTTGAATAACAGCAATAACAACTTTCCCGTTATAAGGTTCAAGTGATTTGTCAACGATGAGGATGTCTCCTGAATGGATACCGGCGTCTATCATGGAATCCCCCGATACTTTTACAAAAAATGTAGCAGAGAGGTGTTTGATAAGATATTCATTCAGGTCAAGTTTCTTGTCTATATAGTCATCAGCAGGAGAAGGAAAACCTGCAGATATTTTAGCATTAACCAGTGGGAATGTTTTTTTCTTCCCCTTTGTAAAACCAAATACTTCTGTAATTTTAACGTTTTCATTGTCTTTCTCATATTTCATATTTCATTCCCCTCTACTCTTTTGTAAGAGCAAATAATGAACAAAAATCTTGACTTTCATTTTTATAATCAATACTTTATTTTAGTTTATCAGAAGAACATATTAAATATATTTTTATTATTTTGAAACAAAGACATTATATAGGTAAAAAAATCTTAAGAGATGACAGCTTATACAAAGTAACCGGAAAAACTAAATATTGCGATGACCTGTCTTTATCTGATTTCCTTTGGGGTGTTCAAATCGGTTCACCTGTTGTATCCGGAAAACTAAATAAATATATATTGGGAGAAAATATTGACTGGTCTGAATACTGTATCTGTGATTACAGGGATATACCGGGAGAAAATTCGATGGCTTCCGTTGTAAATGATCTTCCTATTCTGGCTGAAGATAAAGTTTCATACTTTGGACAACCTATTTTGCTTATTGCACATAAGGATTATGAAAAATTAAAATTTATTGAAAAACATGTTTTTTTTGAAATTGAAGAAGATAAAGAACATATATTTTTTGAAGATATAAACGATAAAGAAAAGTCAGGAAGATTAAATGTTTTTTATGAAAAAATTCTTTCTTGCGGAAATGTGAAAAAAGGTTTTGCAGAATCCAGCTATATTTTAGACGGTATATATAATACACAATCCGTCGAGCAAGCTTATCTTGAAACACAATCAATGATCTGTGAAATAAAAAACGGAAAAATTTATATCAGAGGTTCAATGCAATGCCCTTTTTATGTTCTATCCTCGATTACAAGAGCATTTCAAACAGATCCATCTCAGGTGGAGGTTCAACATATAACTACCGGAGGAGCTTTTGGAGGTAAAGAAGATTATCCTTCATTGCTTGCTGTACATGCTGCTCTCCTTGCTAAAAAATCCGGAAAAACTGTCAAAATAACCTATGACAGAAAAACAGACATGTCTGTTACAACAAAAAGACATCCTTCACAGACCTATATTAAAATAGGGTTAACTGACGATCTAAAGATAAAATCCCTTCTTGCTGTTATATCTCTTGACGGAGGGGCGTATGAAACATTGAGTAGAGTTGTTCTTGCAAGAGCACTCCTTCATACAGGTGCTTATAAAATTGAAAATGTTCATATAAAAGGGAAAATATTTAAAACAAATACTCCTCCAAATGGCGCATTCAGGGGATTTGGAGCTCCACAGTCGTTTTTTGCAGTTGAAAGACACATAGATAAAATTTGCAGAAAATTTGATCTCAATAAAATTGATCTTATCAGGAAAAACATTTACTGCAATGACTCGGTCATGCCTTCAGGTCAAATTCTCTCAGAAGGAGTTTCTCTTCCTTCTATCTTTGAGAAAATCCTGACTGTCAGTAATTACAAAAAACTAAGAGAAGATGTAGAAAAATTCAATATGTCCTCAGAAGAAAAATATAGAGGTATTGGTTTATCGGTTTTTTTTCACGGTTCTGGTTTTACAGGTAGTGGCGAAAATAATATAAAATCAAAAGCAGGATTAAAAATTACTGAAGAGGGAAAAGTTATTCTTCTCACTGCTGCAACAGAAATGGGGCAGGGGGCTCATATTGTTTTAAAACAGATTGTAGCTGAAGAATTAGAAATTCCTATTGAAAATACATTTATAGAGGAAATTAACACTCAAAAAGTTCCAAATTCCGGACCAACTGTCGCTTCAAGGACAACTATGATAGTTGGAAAAATTCTTCAACTCTGTGCAAAAAAAATAAAAAAAGACATTGGTTTTTATAGCAATACTGATAGTTTCCGGGAAAAGATAATAAAACATATTAAAGAAGGAAAAAAACCTGTTTTCTTTGAGATATACAAACCTCCGGAAAATTATTACTGGGATGAAAAAAAATTTAAAGGTGATGCATATTCAGATTATGCATGGGCTTCATATCTTGTTTTGCTTGAAGTTAATAAAAAAACATTTGAGGTATGTATTGACAAGGTCTATTTTGTATGTGATGTCGGTTGCACGATCAATCCGCAGTTAGCTAGAGGTCAGGTCGAAGGAGGGATATTACAAGCTATTGGCTACACCCTCCTCGAGAACATATATTTCAAAAAGGGGAAGTGTATAAACGCTGACTTTACTAATTACCTTCTCCCAACAATTTTTTCTCTTCCGGATATAGAAATCCATTTCATTGAGAACAAATCTAAACACGGTCCTTTTGGCGCAAAAGGACTTGGTGAACTGCCATTAGACGGTTTGCCTCCTGCAATTGCAAATGCTGTCTCCGATGCCCTCGATGCAGAATTCGTTTCTTTGCCTATTACTCCTGAAAAAATCCTGGAGAAATTATCCTGAACAGAAAAATGAAAATTAAATTCAAATTAAACGGTAAAAACATCTCAATAAGTTCAGATCCTTTAAGAAGACTTGTCGATATTCTCAGATATGATTTAAATCTTACCGGAACAAAAGAATCCTGCGGAGAAGGCGAGTGCGGTGCATGTAGCGTTTTAGTAAATGGAGTTCCCGTTCTTGCCTGCCTGATACCTGCTATAAAAATTCAGGATTCTGATGTTCTGACAATTGAAGGTCTTTCTGAAAACGGAAATTTAAATTATGTTCAAAGAGCATTCGTAGATTCCGGAGCTGTTCAATGCGGATACTGCACACCGGGTTTCATCATATCGACCTTCTATTATATTGAAAACGGAGGGACCGATAACGAAGATTCAATAAAAAATGCTCTTGCTGGAAATATATGCAGATGTACCGGATATAGAAGTATTGTCGATGCAGTGAAACTTGCTATCAAATACAGGGCAGAGGAAAGTTAACTTGCTTATTAAAAATATCAACTCTCTTGATGAACTTCTCCGCGAAATTGACAAAGAGAGCAGGGATTTTGACTTTCTTGCAGGTGGAACGGATATCATGTCTTCTATTCATAAGGGAATATTCAAAAAGGAGCTTCTTTTCAATCTCAGTTCTTTAAAAAGTACATTAAGTTTTATTTGTGAGAAAAAGACATCAGTTGAAATCGGATGCATGACCAGCTTGTTCTCAATTCACTCAAATGATTTGATTTTACACTATCTTCCCCAATTATCGAAAGCTCTGAGGTCAATCGGATCAGTTCAAATTCAGAATATGGCTACTTTAGCAGGGAATATTGCAAATGCTTCTCCTGCTGCTGATTCAGTCCCGGTACTTCTTGTAAAGAAGGGAGTTGTTAAATTAAAAAGCATAAATAGAACAAGAGTCATTCCAATTGAGAATTTTTTTATAAACTACAAACAAACCCTTCAAAATAAAAATGAAATTATTTATTCAATTGAAATCGAAAAGAACAGACCTGAAGAGATATCGGACTTCATTAAGATAGGAACAAAAAAAGCAATGGCTGTAAGTAAATTAAATCTCTCCTACAGTATAATTGGAAAAAAAGTTCTTTTTGCTTCAGGCAGTGTTTATAAATTTCCCAGACGCCTTTATAATGTAGAAAAAAACTGGTTCGAAAAGAATCTGTCAAAACATATATGGTTAGATATCCTAAGTGAAGATATAAAACCAATTGATGATATACGCTCCTCTTCATTATACAGATCGAATATTTTAAACAATCTAATTTTTGATTTATATACAAAATTCCAATAAAATGAAATATTCAAAAGAAAAAAAATAAATAAATGACCAGACAATGGGTGAGGAAATTGCAAACAGAACAGCAAAACGCCTTTTCTGTATTTTTGACCATGTTTTCATTTATGTACTCATTGCAGGAACATATACTCCAATCACCTTGATAACAATGAGAGGATACTGGGGATGGACTCTCTTTAGTTTAATCTGGGGGCTGGCAATTCTTGGTATAATTTTTAAAATTTTTCTTCTTGGAAAGTGAAAAATACTATCCGTTGTATTCTATATACTTATGGGGTGGCTTATAATAATTGCCCTTCGTCCTATGTTGACAATGATTCCAGTAAAATTAGCTGTATCTCTATTTAGCGGAGGAATTTTTTATACTTTTGGTATTATTTTCTACGCGTGGAAAAAATGCCATACAGCCATTTTATCTGGCATTTATTTGTTTTAGCAGGAAGTACTTCTCATTTTTTTGGTTTTTTATTCTTCGTTCTTTGATTCAATATTATCCTCAAGTAAATGAGAAGATTCCTGTGCAGGTATTTCCTGAACTTTATTTAATTTTCCTTCAATAAATCTCGCTTTTTTTGAGGCGTTTTCTATTGTAGAGCTCGCTTCACTTAATTTCTTCTGAGTTTTATCAAGAAGATCTCCAAATTTAGTGAACTGAGTTTTAACTGCTCCAAGTAATTTCCAAACATCACTTGATCTTTTTTCAATAGTAAGTGTTTTAAATCCCATACTCAGACTATTTAAAAAAGCAGCTAATATTGTAGGTCCAACAGGTATAATCCTGAAATCATTACTCAAAGAATGAAAGAGACCTGGGATTCTAAGAACTTCTGCATAAAGCCCTTCAACAGGAAGATACATTATTGCAAAATCAGTTGTAGTTGGAGGATTAATATATTTTTCCTGAATATCTTTAGCAAAAGTTTTAATTTCTCTCTCAAACTGTTTTTTGCTTTTGTCAATCTTTTCCCTGTCAGCAGCATCATAAGCTTCTAACAATACTTCATAAAACTCCATAGGAAATTTTGAATCAACAGGAAGCCAAACAGGTTTATCGTTTTTCCCTTTCCCCGGAAGTTTTACTGCAAATTCAACATTTTGATTACTGTTCTTTTTTACTCTTACATTTTTATCAAATTGATCTTTTGTTAAAACATCCTCGAGCTGATTTTCAAGCTGTATCTCTCCAAATATTCCTCTTGTCTTAACATTTGTTAAAACTTTTTTCAGATCCCCGACACCGGTTGCAAGTTTATGCATCTCTCCAAGACCCTGATGGACTTTTTCAAGTCTTTCGCTTACCTGTTTAAATGCCTCTCCCAATCTCTTTTCAAGTGTAGAATGAAGTTCAATGCCAACAATGGTTTTTATCTCATTTAGTTTTTCCTTATTTTCTTCTTGTAGATTTTTCATGTTTTTATCTACACTTTCTCTTATTCTCTCAAGACTTTTCTCATTGGATTCAGTAAATTTAAAAATATGATTTGAAAAACTTTCCATCTGTTTTTTTTGAAGTTCTGAAATTTCAATTATCCGTTTTGACACTTCATCAGAATATCTCTTTGATAACTCTTGAAGTTCAAGTCTTAATTCTTTAGAAGCTTTGGAATATTCCAGCCTGTTCCTGGCAAATTCATCTACAATTCTTCTTTCAATTTCTCTGTCAATTACTGAATTTCTTTTTCTGTTGATCAAAAAAAACAATAAAAAAATCAAATTGATAAAAATTAAAACCAATAGAAGTATTTCTGTTAGGTTCATATTTATTTTTCTTTTTTATTCATTTCTCTTTATGATTATATTTGAGTTATAATTATTTTTACTCTTCTTTAAAATAATAATATCCATTACAAATTTAATAAAAAATGCAATTATTGCACCGAGTGAAAATCCTGCTAAAACATCTGATGGATAATGAACTCCAAGATAAATTCTCGACAGACCAATCATAAAAGCCAATAAAACAAGGATGGGTAAAATTTTTCTATAATAAAAACCCAAAAAAACTGCAAAGCTCATTGCATTTGAAGCATGAGAAGATAAAAAGGAAAAAGAAGACTTATAACTTTTAATTCCATCTGTGATTATCCAAGAAGGATTTCCCCCTTTAATGAAAAAAAACAATCCGGAGAGAACTTCACATGGTCTCGGTTTTTCAAAAAAATGTTTAAAAAATCTAGCAGATATAATATCTGACAGAGCAAAAACAAACATCAGTGCTAAAAATATTAAAGCTCCCCTCTTTTTTTCTTTCCAGATCAAAAAAACCAAAACCGCTGCAATTGGGATAATAGCAGCATTTTTCTCTGATAGAAAAACAAATAAAACACTTAGAAAATTGTTATGCCATCCATTATTGATAAAAAAGAGAACAGCTATATCGATGCTTTCAAACAAAGCAATAATTACTTTTCAACTTTAAGAACGTCTTTTATCGCTTCTTCAAATGCATGTTTCGGCAGTGCTCCTGATGCCATCTGCGGTTTTTCACCTAATGGAACAAATAAAATACTTGGAATACTTTGAATTCCGAATGCAGCAGAAAGTTCGTTTTCTTCTTCGGTATTAACTTTATATATCTCTATTTTACCCTCATATTCTTTTGATAGTTCTTCCAGTACCGGATGAACCATTTTACAGGGACCACACCAGTCTGCATAGAAATCAATAATACAGGGTTTGTCACCAAGATATGACCAGTCCTTATCCTTTGCTTCATAATCAAATATTTTCTCTTTAAATGTTTGTTTTGTAAGATGTTCCATTTTTTTCTCCCTTTTAAATGTTATTTATAAAAATACATGGTTTTTTTTAATTTTCAACCCTTACTGTAAATATTTATACTTTACTTTTTATCTTATGGTAAATAGGGACAAATAGAATATATGACAAATTATGCTCGTTTGTTCACATTTCTTTTCACAAATCCTAAATTATCATAAATCGCTATTTATCAGCAACAGGGCGATTATACAGCTACTTAAAAAGAGAATAAAATTAAAATAAAAAGTTTTCCACATTTCTTTCCACAAATAGAACTTTTTTTGTTGACAAATATTTTACTGTTTCACAATTTGACTTTTTGGTTTTGATATTTTGTTTTATTATATTTGTTTTTAATCTCATAAAACATTTAAATACAATAGTTTTTCCCAATAATCCGGAATTATTACATATTATTAATTAGACATTGATTTCTGTTCTTTCTCTTAATAAATAAAAAAATTGTGTTTTCTTTATGTTATTAACCAGTTTCTTAAATAATTCCTTTTATTTTCATTTTTGAAATCTCTCCTTACTTTTTTATTTCCTGTTAAATACAAAATGAAAGTAGGAGCATATTTTTTAAACAGATCAAATATTCTTATAAAATAATAAATAAAAAAAAGGGGAAATCCTTTTTTAAATTGATAGATTTCAGACATAACTTCTTTTGATGGAAAAAGGCTTTTGTACAGAGAAAAAAGCAATACATAAATTTTTCTTTTACCCATAAAGCGGGAAAAAGCAGTATTTGGGACTTCTTTTAATTTCAGTAGAAGATCAACTGATAATTTTATAATTTCTTCATCTACTTTTTTGTCTAAAAATTCATCTGGAAGAGAATCAGGGAAAATTTTTTCAAGAACATTTAAAGTCAGAATTAAAGCTTTTTCTGCTCTATATGTTTTTGACAATTCGAGAAGATTATCAAAATTAATATCATAAAATTTCAGTAATTTGTAGATATCATAAATCTGTATAAAATTAATAGTAAATCCATGTAAATATGCATGATGAAGAGATAAGTATATTATCTGATCTTCAGGTGAAAGACTTCGGGCTCTGAGGTAATCTGTCTTAAAACTAATTGATCTTTCCCAAATTAATTCCATTTCCTGCAGAAAATCTGCATTTCTTTTTACAAGCAACCAGTGAAGTTCAAGAGGAAATTTTCTTTCTTTAGAGATGTATCCATAATGATAGTGATATTTGTCTATCCATGTTTTATTCTGTTCTGATTTATACCCCATCTTGCAGAGGAGACTGTCAGCTCTTTTCAAATTTTCCCTTTCAATCAATATGTCAATATCATTCATCGGTCTTTGTCCCAAACTTTCATATACTATTTCCGATGTGAATGCACCTTTAAGAACAATGACAGGTATTTTTTCTTCATTTAAACTGTTTAGTACTTTTTTAAGTTCATGTTGCATTATCATATTTTTGGCTGTTATAATCATAAAAGTGTTTTTCAATTTTTTGATTACTTCTGTCGGAACGAAATCAAGTAAATTACATGTTTTTAATCTGTAATAAAGTTCTCCAGTCATGTAAAGTTCCATTGAAACCCTGTAAAGAGAATCCCAGGTTATTCTATTAATTTCGCCAATATTTGCTTTTTTATTATTGGAAATTATTTCAAAAAGTAATTTTATACTGTGTTTTACAGGTTTATTGATAGTGTTTTGCCTGCATTTTGAATAGATTTGCATATTTTCCATTTAACTCCAAAAGCTGCTTGTGTGTCCCTTCTTCAATTATCTTTCCTGTATCCATAACATAAATTCTATCTGCAAGTCTAACTGTTGAAAATCTATGACTAATTAATATAACCATTTTATCTTCTGCAAATTTTTTAAATTTCTCAAAAACTTCAAATTCGGATTTTGCATCAAGAGCGCTTGTAGGTTCGTCAAGAACTATAATTTTTGAATCACTGAATAAAGCTCTTGCAAGTGCTATTTTCTGCCATTCACCAATACTCAGTTCCTCTCCTTTTTCAAACCACTTCCCGAGAATTGTTTCATATCCATCGGACAATTTTTGCAAGAAAAAATCTGCACCTGAAATTTCAGCAGATTCAAAAATTCTCTTATCTTCAGAAGGAAAATTAGTATTGCCAAACCAGATATTTTCTTTTGCCGATATATAGTACTTAGCATAATCCTGAAAAATTATGCTAATATTATTTCTTAAAGATATAATATCAAAATTACGGATATCTTCTCCTTCAATTTTAATTTTTCCTTTTGTAGGATCATATAATCGGCAGAGCAATTTAATAAGAGTTGTCTTCCCCGAACCATTTTCACCGACAAGAGCAATTACTTCTGAAGGATTTACGGTCAAAGATATATTTTTAAGAGCTTTTCTCTCACTTAATGGATATGAAAAATCAACATTTTTAAAAACTATTCCTTTTTTTATCTTTTCCGGAAATGTTTTTGCATTAGACGATAATTTAACTTTTGGTTTAATATCTAAAAAATCATACATGTAAGTCAGGAATAAATTGTCTTCATATAATCCTGCAAGATTCTGCAAAATACTTTTTAGATAACCCTGTCCTCTTTGAAAGGCACCATAGTACATGACCATATCACCAAGAGTAATATTTCCATGAACAGTTTTGTATGCAATATAGATCAATGATATAAAAATTGCTACAACACCAATTATCTGAGAGAAAAACTCGGATAATGTTCTCTTTCCAATTAATCTTAACCTTTCTTCTCTTAATTTTTTCCTAAAAATACTGAATCTCTTTTGAAATAATTCACCAAGATTAAAAATACGTATCTCTTTTGCATGGTTTTTTCTTGTTATCATCCAGTTGTAATACCATGCCTTTCTTTCAGCAGGTGTTCTACTCCTCTGCCATCTGAACATCTTGCCTGAATATTTTACTCTCACCCATGCTGTTGGAAGTACTGCTAAAAACAGAATAACTGCAAAAAACCAGTGAAAAGAGAAAAGAAGTCCTGCCATTGCAATTAAGGAGATAGAGTTTTGTAAAGTTTGGACGAGACCATTTACTATATGAGTAGGTCTGAAAGGAGCTTCCTGTTGAGCTCTGTGAAGTGTGTCAAAATATTTTGGGTTTTCATAATACTCCAGATCCACTTCTATAGATTTTGAATGAAGGATGTCATAGACTTTATCAGTAACAACCTGTGATTGAATAGTACTGACAAAACCCGAAAGAGAACGAATAATATAAATTATCAGAGCAACTATTCCCATTAAAATAATAAAGAAAATAATTTTTGAAAAGTCTGCTGTTTTATCTATTGATCCTGCTGTTTTTGTTATCATATCAATAAATAACTTCATCATATACAGCGGGATAAGAGGAAAAACACCCTGAAATATCAGCAATATCAGTCTTATTAAAAACAATTTTCTGCTGCTCTGCCAAACAAGATTAACTGCTCTTTTCAACCGAAAAGAATTTTTAATTTTTTCTTTTACTTTATTTTTCATAATTATTATTGATATCGTAATAAACTGATTTTATGCTTATATTAAATTTGTCAAAATAAATTTTACATTAATAAAAAAAGTCAAGTTTAAACTTTGCTTTTATCTGTATTAGTTAAGATTAAAGTATATTTTTGAAAATTTTAGTAACTTTTGCACAAATCAATTAATTTATCCCAGTCATCAAAATCTTTCCTGAATCTCATTTCGTAACAGGGAAGAGCCGAGAACATATTAAACATATTGTTAAAAACCACTTTCCTTTCTTCAACTGTAACAATTTGAGTGCGGTAATAACTATCTTTCCAAGCTCTTGAAAAAGATTGGATGGGACTCATTTTTCTAAATTTATTTTCATTTGATTGTTCCAAAAGGAAAACAGAAGATATCTTATCAGACATATAACCATCAGAAACTTTACCAAACGGTGTTCCGTGCGCAATAAAATTCGTTTTTCCTTTTTCAATAAAAATAATTTCATCTGAAAGAACAAAAAAATTCATTTTTTTGGCTTTTTCTGCAATTGTAGTTTTACCCCTCCCGCTTTCACCAATAAAAATTAATGTTTTTTTATTCATATATATAGAAGAACAGTGTAAAAAAAAACCCTTTTCAATTGGTATCGTTTTCCTTATAAAAACTGAAATAGCATCCATGGATGCATCTTTTTTGTACTTTTTTGGTGTAAATATAATTATCTCTTCAGATTTATCATTTAAAAGGAATGCCCAGTATTTACTACTAAATCTCTTATACTCTGTTTGAAAAATTGATGGTCTTCTTTTTACCCATTGATATGCCTGTGTTTTAGCTTGAAATAGTTTTTCTTCTGTAATTATATATCTTTTTTTTATTCTATCAAAATCTTTATATAAATATTCTTCTATTCTATCTTTGCTCATATTACCAATATAATTAAAATAGTAAAAAAAGAATATGCTTTTAAATAATTATGTATAATGAATATTAACCTTGAGCAGTTGTACCACTAAAACAATTGTTTGTATCCTCTACTAATGTTCCGTTAAAACATGTAGTTGCCGAACCACCATCATCGCATGGAGTACCTGCTGATATAACTGATGAACCAGTCGAACAATATCCAGCTTCTACTCCCACAGAACATGAGCCTTCAGGACCATAAGCTTTTGCTGAAAATAATCTCAGATCACTGATTTCAGGTTTTATATATTTTTTATTCATCTATCCCCCTAATATTTAATATATATTTAAAAAAGAATACAATATAAATTTAATATAATCAAATTAATTTTTTTTCTGACAAATCCTTCAAGAAATTTTCAACATCTTTTATGGCAATTTCTTTCTCTATATCATATTCATTAATTAATTTATCAACAATATCTTCTTTGGACTTTTTTCCATCGAGTAAAGAATACATAAAACATGCAGTTTCATTGAGTATTTTCATCTCTCCTGTTTTAGGATTATAAATTAATCCTTCATCATCTTCTGTTCGATAAACAATATCAGGGTTTCTTTTCATTACATTTAATTTTTTTTCTGACATATTTTTATTTATAAAATTTATAAATCTTTCAGTATTTTTTATAAAACAATAATGTATCCACTGATAATTATGTTGCTCTTTATTGTATATAGCAACCTTTTTATTAAAAAAATAATATTCATACTGATCTTCTTTCTGTATAAAACTCATTTTAATAAATTTAGATAGACTTAATTTAAATATAATCGGATTTAAATGATATAAAATTTTGTATAATATCAATTTAGTCCTGAGATAAATTAATGCCAAAAAAGATTTAATTTTTTCTTTTTTCCTAGATATTTTTATAAATTTCCCGTTCTTTATCTTTCCTGTTACCAATCCAAGTATTTGATCTACATATACCGGTTTGTCAGGATATTTGGCATTATCTCCTTTTGTTATAAAGATCCGATCATTGTTAAGTATCTTCACTTCTATAACTCTGTGAACTACAGATTCTGAAGATTTTTCCATTTGAAAAACAACAACATCATTTTTTAAAATATTATTAATTTTTTGATAAACAAGAATATCCCCTTCTTTGAAAAAGGGTTTCATACTCTTACCCTTTAAAAAAAGTTTTTTCATTATTGAGGAATTAATCTGGTTTCAGGGAAAATACCTTTATCATAAGCTTCCTGACAGAAAGGAAAACCATTGAACAGATCACCAGTGAGAAAATATGTGTTGGCAATACACTTGCCAAGACAGTAGTTTTTCATCATGCACTTACTGCAGATTCCTTTTAAATTACCAGGTAGATTTTCTCTGATCTGGTTTAAAATATTGTTGTTATTCCAAATCTCACCAAGTCCCTCCTTAAAAGGATCTCCAAGATCAAGTTCTTTAACGACGGAACCTATTCCGCAGATACTGGCTCTTCCGTAATGAAGTATCCCAAGAATGGTTAAGATCCCGCAGGTTCCAAACCCATAATTTCTCAAGTAGGATAAAGACTTAAAGGCAGGTGAAATATCATAGATTATTTTTAGTATGCTCTTTACTTTAAATTCTTTTTCAAGATTAACATAAATTTCCAGAACTTCCTTTACTGAAAGAAGTTCTCCTTTTTCTTTCATTTCTCTGGACCGGTCTGTCTCGTGTACAGGATTCACTTTAAGGCTGTTTGCTCCTAATCCTTTAGCAAAATCTACCATTTCAAAAAGATTGTTTAGGTTCTTACGGTATAAAGAAAAAATAACCTGAAAACCCATACGTTGATTATTCAGGTGTTCAATCCCTTTTAGAGTGTTTTCAAAACAATTGTCAACTTGCCTGAGATCTTCATGGAATTCTGATGTAGTGCCATCAAGAGAAACAGATATGTAGCTGGTGGTTTCTTTAATTGCTTTTGCTTTCTTTTCGTCAATTAAAGTTCCATTGGTCTCAATAATAATTCCAATTTTCATCTCTTTTAATGAGTAAAGTATATCTATAATTTCAGGATGTAAAAGTGGTTCTCCTCCGGTAATTTTAACCGACATTAAACCAAGTTCTTTAGCCTGTATGAAAATTGGTTTCATTTTTTCCCAGGGAAGATATCTCTTTTCATCATCTCCGAAATGTGGATCAATCCAGCAGTGTCGGCAGTTCAGATTGCATGAACCGGTTATATACCAATATATTGTTCTAAGTGGTGGGATGTTTTGCTTCAATTCCATGTCCAACTTCCTCTATAAATTTTCTATAACAGTCATGAGGATTTGCTCTGTTGAAATCCCCCGTCATATCATAAGCAAGACCGGGACAACTGCCATTACAGTATGGTGCCCATTCACAATCTTCACATCCTTTAACCTCTGTCATCGGTATCTTTCTTCTATCTCTTAACGCTTTTAAAGTTATATTATTTTTCCAGATATCAATAATTAAATCTTTATTTATTCTACCAAGTTCAAGAGCAGCAAGCATATTACATGGAATTATCACTCCATCGTGATGAACTGCCAGCTTATTAAAAACCCCTCCACAAGCAGTTAAAAATCCCATTCTTTTATCAGTGGCTTTACCTAGTTTTTTTGCTTTTTCCATCTCATGATATCCATACCATTTTGCCAGAGGACCCGCTTGCGCTTGAATTCTACCTTTATATTTTTTCTGCAGTTCTGCAAGTTTCAAAATAGCTTGATATTGCTGCCGGGAAGTTAAAGTGATCTCTTCCTGATTAAAACATCCTGCTCCCATAGGCATCGCATCATTTGTACCGAAACTCGGTAACCTAATATCTTCCAGTAACAACCTGGCAATATTGTCAAGATCATTTACATTGTACCTGTCAATTGTAGTACGGACAGTTACCGGAAAATTATTATCTTTAAGAAGCGTTAACCCTTTGATGGCTTTTTCAAAAGACCCTCTGTCTCTGCTTTTATCATGAATTTCCGCACAGGAACCATCTATCGAAACCTGAATTGAATTAAGTCTTTTAAATCTTTTACCTGTTTGAAATTTATCAATTGTTCTCTCATTAATTAAAGTTCCATTAGATAAAATTGAATACCTCATCTTATTTTCAATTATTGAGTCAATCATTTCCCAGAGATCTTTTCTAACAAAAAGTTCCCCTCCACTTAAAGTGACACTATGAACTGCTAATTTTCCAAGTTCTTTAAAAAATAATAACCATTCTTCTAATGGTAAATCTTTTCTTTGCTTCATGTCATCATCGTAAAAACAATATTTACAATGAAGATTGCATTTTCTTGTTACGGAAATATCAAATGTTTCAGGTGCATCTGAAATATTAATATAATTATATAAATTTTGTTCTGGTTTTTTATTTTTCATTTCATATATATATTTTTCATTAAGAAGTTCTTTGCAAAAAGAAGAGATGTTTTCAATTACAGTTTCTTTTTTCACCTCTTCATATTCAGTCATCATTTGATCAGAGATATCATCAACAGAAAAAGAACCATTTAACCTCTTCCATATGAAAAGACCTGTAGAATTAAGATATTTCTTTTGATTGTTATCAGGATTAAAAAGCCGGGCTCCTTCTTTTTCAAAAAGACGGGTAGAAATATATTCGGATGTTTTATAATATGTCATTTAAAATATTTTCTCCTTTTTTAATGAGACCTAAAAAGAAAATGAAGAAATATAGATTAAATTGCTTACATCAGCTACTTGTTTAAAGCTTTTTCTATTTCTTCGATTAATTCAGCTATACAATAAGGTTTTTTAATAAATCCCTTTACTCCTTCTTTAAAAATATCTTTGACTTCATCTTCTAAGCTATATCCTGTTGTAAGTAAAGCTACAATGTCTTTATTTATTTCAAGCATGGCGCGATACACTTCTATTCCGTTCATCTCAGGCATTATCATATCAATAATAACCGCATCAAAATCTTTCCAGTTTTTTTCATATATCTCGATAGCTTGTTGTCCATTATTGCAAATTGTCACTTCATGACCAAGTTTATTAAGCATAATATATGTCATATCTCTAATTAATGCATCGTCATCAATAAACATAATATGCATTGTTTTTTTTGTACCAATAGGTTTCTGAGTAGTTATTTTAAAATGAGATTCTTTTTTAATTTCACATGGAAATAAAACATTAAATGTAGAACCTTGTCCTATTTCACTGACAACATCAATAGCTCCGTTGTGTACTTTAATAATTCCATAAACAGAAGACAAACCTAATCCGGTACCTTTATCTTTAGTTGTAAAAAAAGGTTCAAACATGTGTTTCATTGTTTCTTTACTCATCCCGGAACCCGTGTCTGAAATACTGATCCGGATGTATTTTCCCGGTGTTATCTTGTGTTGGTAAAATTTGGTTTTGCATGTGGTTTCATCCAATTCAATATTTTGTGAAGATAATGATATTTTCCCTTTGTCGCTGATTGACTCCTTTGCATTCAATACAAGGATCATAAATAAATTTTGAAGTTGATTACTATCACCTATTATTGTTGTATTTGAAGTATTCAATTGATGTATAATTTCTATTCTCTTATCAAAACTATTTTTGACCAGAGAAATTACCCCTAATAATACTTCGTTCAAATCAACAGGAAAAGAAACGTACTTCTTATCACGTGAAAAAGTTAATATTTGGGAGGTTAGTGTAGCAGTATCTTTTACGCTTTCAAGTATATTATCAACATAAGATACAAGTGCTATGTTATCTTTTAATCTATCTTTGAGTATTTCAGCATTGTCAAGAATTCCAGCTAATTGGTTGTTAAAGTCGTGGACCAAACCAGAAGAGAGTTTTCTTATCACTTCCATTTTTTCAATCTGGTTAATTTGCTCTCTAATTTTCTTCTGTTCGGTTATGTTGTGCCCAATTGTAAGAACTCCTATTACTATACCATGAGTGTTTTTCATGGTTCTATAGTCCCATTCTACTTCTTTTTTTTCTCCACTTTTTACTACAATAGAAGCTATTTTTCCCTCTGTATGTAATCTTCCAACTTTCTTTTTATATCCTTCCCTTAATGCACTGTAATTTTTATGAGAGAGAAATAATGAGAACCAGTCCTTTCCTTGAACTTCTTCAAGTTTATATCCTGAAAAACTTTCCATGTACGGATTAAAATATACAATTCTCCCCTCTGTATCAACAAATAGAATGATTTCTTTAATTGTGTTTATTATGTTTTTTAATAATTCATGCTCAGTAAGCACTTTTTTATTAAGGTGAATTTGCTCAAATAATATTACAATTTGTTTTACAATAATTTCAATTATTCTTTTTTCTTCCTGTAAAAAAGGACCTATAAAAGCATGGGGTTTTTTCTTAAGATAATATACTTCTATTATCCCAAGTGTTTCTCCTTCAAAATCTATACATTCTTCTATTTTCCATGAAGTCATTTTAAAATTATATGTCTGATATTCCTTTCCTCCAATTATAATTCGTGCTGTAGTTATTTCAGGATATTGAAAAGCCGAAGGGATCAACTCAACAATTCCCTGGAATTTATCTCGTATTGAGATAGAAGGTTCATTAATAAGTTTTGAAATGTTATATAGGAAGTCGAGTTCCTTTACTCGTTGATTTAATTGATGAGTTCTTTTTTGCAAAGTTTCTATTATTTTTAAATTTCTTGAAATATTTGTTCCTGTTATTAATATAGATGACTCATTTTCAAAATTAATTTTAATGGTTTGTATTTTCATTATTATAGTTTCAGTATTGTCTATAATGATCTTGATTTCAATTGGTTCTAAATAATCAATTCCCTTATTAAGCATACTAATTCTTTCTAATAAAGCTTGTTCGTACTCTGGATGAATAAATTCCATAAACGATCTTCCAATCACGTTGTTTTTGCCAGAGCTTAATAAGTTATTTGCAATAGAATTTATATAAACAATTTTTTTGTCCTTTATAATTGTTACTGGATGGGAGATACTTTCAAATAAATTTATTAAAGAGTCACTTTGAAGATTTATTTCGGGTTTATCTTTCATAATATATTAAAAAATGAAAACAATTGTCTTTCAAATCCTTGTTTCTGTATTATTCGTTTTTTGACTTATATTTAATTTACATATAAAAAAAACAGTAGTCAAGATTATTATGTTAATTCATTCTTTTCAAGGTTGTTGAACTTCTTTCTTCAATAACTTCCTGTATTATTTCATCAAAGATTTTCTTATATAATGCTAACATAACTGTTTTAATAACTTAAAAATCAAAATTCTTGTATTTATCTTTCATTTTCTCAAACCAGTCTTTATCATATAACAACATAACCTTTTTCAAACCAGTCCAGAATTCATCATCTGTTCCATCTATCCCCCTTCTCAACCAGAAACCAAATGACATTCCTTCTGTCCAGTAAGACTGTCCTCTCTGACATCCGTACTGAGGAAATATTTCAGGAAATCTATTATCAAGATAACCAAGAGCATATTTTTCTTTTTCAATAACGTTTTTAAAATAAGCATTTTTTTCCTGTTCATATATTCCTGCATCATTGAGATAAATATAGCTTTCTGTCATAAGTCTGAAAAATCTGCTGAAAACCACATCGTAAATTTCCTGTGAGGTTCTTCCTGAAATAATATCATCAGGATTCGGGATCATATGTGTATATGTCCATACAACGATATCAGAATTATAATAACCAAATGCTCCTTCATATCTGAAAACCGGGAGACCAGTGAATCTTTTTACAATATCAAGGTCATAAAATCTAAAATTTTTATCCTCTCCTAAATATTCATACATGCAATCAAGAACCCCTCCATATAATACTATCCCATTAATCCCAGCCATAAATTGACCATAAACATTTCCTGCTATGTAAATTGTTCCTTCTACATTGTAAACGTCCTGGTAAAAAAAATATTTAAACATATATTCATAAGGACTTACAAACCAGATCGAATAAAAATCATCAAATTTATCCTGTGGAAAATAATTTCCTTTTTCAAAATAAGGATCAATATGTTTAACAAATATACATCCTGTTGAAATTAAAATAATAATTAATGAAAAAACAACTATAGTCAATATTTTTTTCATATTTTCTCACTATTAAAGTGTTTTACTTTGAATTTCATTTAAATCACTATTATAATTCAAAAATTATATTTTATCATCGCCAAAGGAGGAAATTATGAAAAAGACTGTAATTTTAATGTTTTTTGTATTTATTCTCTCTGTTTCATGTTCTTTTTACTCTGAAAATGAAATTGTACTTGCTCCTGCGCAAAATGAAATCGAATTTAATCTTTCCAATGTTGCTTCTCCTTCGATATCAGATGGAAATTATATTTTAAAACTTACATCTCTAAATGCTCTCCAGGGAAATTATTCGGGCATTGATATTGTATTCAGTGCTGAAGATGAAGAATATAAATATGATTTCAATCTTCATCTGCCTGAAAACGAGATATTCAGTGTTTATGTGGGTTTGTGCACTGCTCAGGGATGTGAAGTTAATTACATTGCCCCCGACAGCACTTTTCAATTAACAGATGAAGATTATGAAAACCTTTATGATTTATCAGGTGACAACCCGATCTGTGCAAGATTGACTTTGGTAATAGAGGAAAAAAATGAAAATACAATTGATTCATTAAGTTTTACAAATTTCAACTTTAAAGTTTCTACTTTTACAATTGAAGACAATATAACAAAATTTATCTGTTTTCTCGAAGGAACAACCGAAGGGGAAAGAAAAACTAAAATTAAAGCTTCTTTTATAATTGAAGATAAAAAAATTGATTATATTTTCGCTGAATAAAGGAGAGTTGAAAATGAAGAAAAAATATTTGTTTCTTTTTTTAATAGCAGCAATATCAACTTCCTGTACAACAAATAAGCATCTGGTAATCATCGACAATGATAATAATCAGGAATTTATTCTTTCTGAAAATGAAGTGTTCGAAGTATCTCTCAATTCAAATCCAACAACAGGATACCAATGGATAATTGAAAAAATTGATTCATCTTATTTATATCAATTAGGTGAATCTGAATACACTTCTGAATCAACCATACTGGGAGGAGGAGGAATTGAAACATATAAATTCAAAACATTACAAAAGGGTGAAACTGAACTTTTACTCCTTTACCGCAGATCATGGGAAGACGAAGTACCTGCTGATTCATTTCATGTTAAAATAATTATTAACTAAAAACTTTCCTCTCATAGGGCTGTTGCTTATGTCCCTTTGGGGCATTAAAATAATTATAGTGGGTTGGGTAGGGATTTGTGCAAATTTGTGTAATTTGTTGTTAAAAATATTTGGTGAATGGGGATTGTGGATTATTTCATAATATCAAAAAATATTTCTTTCTCATATTCCGGAAGATCAGAAAAATCAGTTTCTCCTCCACTGATAAAAATATAAGTTGCTTCTCTTTCATTGATCCTCTTGCCAATAGTTCTAATTCCCTCTGAAGTTGTATGTACACATCCTCTTGATCCTATATCAAGATATCTTTCCTCATAAGCTGTTCTGCCAAAACCATGAAGAATAACACCTCTAATAAACGGATCGTTCATTCCCCTTAATTCCCTGTATATCGATCTACCATTTGCAGTTATACAGGCAATTGATATTTTTCCTGTTGTAATTTCCATTGGATATTTATTACTTAATGAAACATATGGTTCGATCGCCATCAACGGGTCTTTTAAAATAAACAATCCTGTTGGTGTTCTGCCACTGAATCTTTCAAAACCAAATCCATACTTTGCTGTTCTTACAGGATATTTCTGAATAATTTCATAATGTGTAATTCCGTTGTAAATATCATAATAGATTTCATACATCATTCTCTGTTTGGAAATTGTTATGTCGTTTCCCTTTTCAACTCCGAGTCGTGATGCTGTTATATTTTCAGGGATATATTCTGCAGGATCAATATAAAAAATATATCCTCTTCTTTCAATTTCCTCTCTATAGCAATGTAATGTCAGTGCTTCTGCTAAAACACCAATCCTATATTTAATAAAAACATTCTCAATTGCTTTTATACTGCTCTTCTGCATAAAAAACAGGGTTATTATAAATAATAATTCCATAATATACTGTCCTTTAAAAATCGATATTACACTTTTTTCTCTTTAAATGCATCTATCTTTAGTATTGACTTTTATTAATTTTAAATATTTAATAAATATGCCACAATAAACTAAGGAGGATAAATGGGCAGATATTCTATTGATGAATTTGTAAAGAACACAAAACAAAAAGATAAAGGAGAAGGCGTTTTTGAACTGGAAAGCGAAAGAATGCTGGAGATCAATCTCGATGGTATGATGTGGACAAAGCTTGGATCTATGATTTCATACAATGGTTCTATTAAATTTACAAGAGAAGGAGTAATGGAACATGGCTTCGGTAAGTTTCTGAAAAAGCAATTTACCGGTGAAGGGATGCGATTGACAAAAGTTGAAGGGAAAGGAAAACTCTATCTTGCAGATGCTGGTAAAAAAATATCCATATTAAATCTCAATGGAGAATCCATCTTTGTCAATGGTAATGATCTTCTTGCTTTTCAGGATTCAATTAAATGGGATATCAAAATGATGAAAAAAGTTGCCGGGATGCTCCAGGGAGGACTTTTTAATGTAAAGTTGGAAGGAACAGGACTAATTGCAATAACAACACATTATGACCCTCTTACATTAGAAGTTACCTCAGAAAATCCTGTTATGACAGATCCCAATGCAACTGTTGCATGGTCAGGTACTCTTACCCCTGAATTAAAAACGGATATTTCATTAAAAACATTTTTTGGCAGAGGAAGTGGAGAATCTCTGCAGATGAAGTTCAGCGGAAATGGTTTTGTCGTTGTTCAGCCTTATGAAGAAATATATTATGTCGGTCCACAAGGATAGATAATAACTTAATATGGAGAAGCTGTCCTGCAGCTTCTCCTTTCTTTTCAATTAATATCTTTTAACAATTTTATAATTTTGATATTCGAGTAATCTCCTGTTGAACAATGTTTCACTTATGTTTGCAATAGTGCTTTGAACTTTTCTTCTAAAACTTAATCTCACCTTATTTTTACCGGGATTGTATTTCCAGTTAACTGATAATAGCCAGTTACTTAGATTTTTTGGATGACTTTGTTCAAATTTATTCAATCCTTCAGTATCAAGATATATCTCTTCTGCTTTTACATTATCAGGTTCTATAAGAATTTTATCAATATCTCCTGCAAGGAACATGTTCCTGTGAATTTTTCTGAACATAACCTTAGGAGGAAGGAGCCATCCATAATGGTACATATATGCTTCTGAAAGAAAAACTTTCATCTTTCTTCCCTTGATTCTGAAACCCTGAGCATCTCCCCAGGAATTTACTCCTATTCCATTTCTTACGATTCTTATCTCCCGATTATACCAACCATGTCCTTCATGATAGTATTTAGGAGAACCATAGAAGTGTTTGTATTTCAGCAGAATTCCTTCTACTGACATATCTTTATTTACTTTATTAATTACTTCTTTTAATACAGAGATCGATTCATCCGGAAGAACCTCATCTGCCTGAATGTAAAAACACCATGGGTTTTTACAGTATGACAGAGCAGTGTTTGTGTAAAATTTATAGAGAGAACTTCTTTTTAAATTTTCTACCTCTTCAAAGTGAAAAACAATTTTTTTCTCATTTTTAAAAACATTCTGAAGAACTTTCAATGTATCATCAATACTGCTGACAACTAATAGGTGAAATTTGTCCACAAGAGGAAGTATCGAGTTAATTGATTCAATATATGGATAATTTAAGGAACTAACATTATAGACAAAGGTAAATCCGTCAATTTTCTTCAAATATTATCCTTGTAATAT
>CBDUTX010000004.1:0-27483 GCA_965370235.1 uncultured Desulfuromonadaceae bacterium
TAACAGGATTTATTTAAAAAGGCAATAAAAAAAATTCTATTTAAACGATATTTTAATTATCTTTCAATTAGTTCAGGTCCTTGAAAAATAATCTTAAGTGATCCGATCAATAACCAGGATTAATCTTTAGGATTATTTTACCGTCTTTTCCCATACCAAGTATTGTATAGGGATCACCATCATAGCCATCATGGTCATAACCAACTTCACCGTCATTAACAGGCGCATTTATAACTACTGCATTAGCTCCACCAAAAGGATTTTTCATAGTGCTTGGGAGATCTAAATCATCTACTAGATTTGCAGATTCCATACAGTACAATCCATCATTGGATGTACAATAAGCTTCGACAGCAAGATGAATTGTATGAACATTGGATTTAACTTCAGATTCTTTTGCCCTGTCTTTTAATCTGATGAAGTTTGGTATGGCAATTGTAGCAAGTATACCAATTATCACAACAACAACCATTAACTCTATCAGAGAAAAACCTTTTTTCATATATTCTCCTTATTTTATTTCGAAAGTATTCTTATAGTTTTATTTAAGCATTATTCATGCCAAAATTGATATATTGGTTAAATTACGTTATACTGATATGCTGATAAATATAATAAGTAAATTTTCGCAAAATACCATTTGCATTTTGCAAATATATTAACCAAAGAGATTACAGATAATCATTAGTGAGTGCTTGCTTAGGCAATTATGCTTGCCCAATGAATGTAGACAAGTATTTCTTTAGTGAAAAATATTCCAATATTTTCTGTATTACTGATCTTTGTTGAGTACTTTTGGTAAAATTATTCCCTGAGTATAAATTTTTATCTTCTGATAAATTTTTATCTATTGGATAATAAAAAAGAGGGAGTTTTTTTATCTCCCTCTTTTTAAAATACGCTATAAGCTGATTTTGTTTACTGCCCCGGAGACAAGTAAATTACAGTATCCGTAACACCTTCTTTCCCAGCACCTACAATAGTATAAGCATCTGCACCAAAAAGTGGATGGCGGTAACCAACACATCCGGCAACTGCAGGAGCACCACCTGAATATGCTGCACCAGTAAATGGATTTTTCATGTTGGTGGGAATACTCATTAAAGCCATACTTCCATCTCCACAATAATTACCATCATTTGAAGTTGAATATTCTTCTGCAGAAAGTTGAATTGTGTGTGCATTTGATTTCACTTCAGACTCTTTTGCCCTGTCTTTCAGTCTGATGAAATTCGGTATCGCAATAGCTGCCAGAATACCGATGATTACGACAACAACCATCAGCTCAATCAATGAAAATCCTTTCTTCATCGATCCTCCTTTGTTAAAAAAGTTATTTACCAATTTTTTTATTTCCATAAATAAATATTAAGCATTATTCATGCCAATTATTTATATTTTAAATTCACACGAATTATCATAACTTAGAAATTTGATAATTCATGGTTTTTGCAATATGCAAAAAAATTGCTTTGCAAATTGCAAAAGGGTCGGAGCTTGAATATAAGATTATTTACCACAGATTATTTCAAATGTCAGTATATTAATTTGATATATTTAAATAAATTCAAAATATCTGCATTAATTATCTGACCATTCTCTTCGAGAATGAATAGGAAATAAATTTCCTTCTATGAAATAATACACAGAGGAAGAACACAGAGCCCATCGCACACTATCCTTATAAATACTTTGAACTTGTAATTTGTGACTTTCAACTTGTTACTTATTTTCTGTGTTTATCATATTAGTTGATGAGAGATTTTTACTAAGTAAAAAGATTTCATCATTTCTTTTTCTTTTCAGTGTTTTCCGCCTGCCTGCTGCAGGCAGGTGTTTTTCTGTGGCAAAAAATCTTATATTGTGAGGGGAGGTTCATTGCTCATTGATCATTGTTTTCTTCTCTGTGTTAATCATAAAATTGATAAAGTTTTTTGCGAAGCAAAAGATTTTATCATCTGTGTTTTTCTGTGGCAAAAAATCTTATATTGAGTGGAGCTGGGCATTGTTAATTGTTCATTATTATTTCTTGCAACTTGTAACTTGTAACTTGTAACTACTTTACATATACCCCTTGACAGAGTAAATATTTTTTCTATCTTTTAATTTTGAAGTAATAATTACTGTAGTATGAATTTAAAAGGAGGAAAAACTATGGCTTCTAAGCTTAAACCAGTTAATCGTAAATTAATTGTTGAAAGAAGTGTTGAAGATGAGAAAAAAAAAGGCGGAATCATTATTCCTGACACAGCAAAGGAAAAACCTCAGAAAGGCAAGGTTATTGCAATTTCCGATGTGAAAAAAGATGATGATCCAATGCCGGTAAAAGTTGGTGATGTTATATTATTTGGACGTTATGCAGGTACGGATATCTCTGTTGATGATAATGAATACCTGATACTGAATGAAGATGAAATTTTAGCCATTATTGTGAAATAAAATTAGGAGGTAATTTATGGCCGCTAAAGAAATAATATATGGTGAAGAAGCGAGAGATTCAATTGCCAGGGGAGTTGAAAAACTGTCCGATGCAGTTAAAGCAACTCTCGGTCCAAAAGGAAGAAATGTCGTTATTGACAGAAAGTTCGGATCACCCCTCGTCACAAAAGATGGCGTTACCGTTGCAAAAGAAATCGATCTCGAAAACCCTTTTGAGAACATGGGCGCTCAGATGGTCAGAGAAGTAGCTTCAAAAACTTCAGATGTTGCAGGTGACGGAACTACTACAGCTACAGTTCTCGCAGAAGCTATATATAAAGTTGGAAGAAAAAATGTCACTGCAGGCGCCAATCCAATGGCTTTAAAAAGAGGTATCGAAAAATCCGTTGAAGAAGTTGTAAAACATCTGAAAAAACTTTCAAATCCTATAAGAGGAAAAGAAGATATTTCTCAGATCGGCAGAATATCAGCAAATAATGATTCTGAAATTGGAAATATAATAGCCGAAGCAATGGAAAAAGCCGGAAAAGACGGCGTAATAACGGTAGAGGAAGGGAAAGGTCTTGAAATGGATCTTGAAATTGTCGAAGGTATGCAGTTTGACAGAGGTTATACATCACCTTATTTCATAACAGATGCTGAAAAAATGGAAGCAATACTCGAAAAACCATTAATTCTGATCTACGATAAGAAAATATCAAGTATGAAGGACCTACTCCCTTTACTTGAAAAAGTGGCTCAGCAGGCTAAACCCATTGTAATCATCTCAGAAGATGTCGAAGGTGAAGCACTTGCTACTCTAGTTGTCAATAAAATCAGAGGTATTTTAAAAACTATTACAGTTAAAGCACCGGGATATGGAGACAGAAGGAAAGCCATGCTTGAAGATATTGCTATTCTAACAGGTGGTAAGGTAATTTCCGAAGATGCCGGAATGAAACTTGAAAACATCCTTATAAGCGATCTCGGTTCCTGTGACACTATAAAAGTAGATAAGGAAAATACTACGATAATCAAAGGATATGGAACTGAAAAGGATATAAAAGACAGAATAGCTCAGATTAGAAAACAGATCGATGAAACAAAATCAGATTATGACAAAGAAAAACTTCAGGAAAGACTGGCAAAACTTGCAGGCGGTGTCGCTTTAATCAATGTCGGAGCTGCAACTGAAATCGAGATGAAAGAGAAAAAAGCAAGAGTAGAAGATGCACTTCATGCAACTAAAGCAGCTTCAGAAGAAGGAATTGTTCCAGGCGGTGGTGTTGCATTGTTAAGATGTATCAAAACCCTTGATAATCTCAAGTTAAAAGGCGATGAAAAAATCGGTGTTGACATAGTAAAAAACTCCCTTGTACAGCCATTAAAACACATTGCAGTCAATGCAGGCATGGAAGGTGCCATAATTGTTGAAAAAGTTAAAGCGGAAAAGGAAAACATTTCATTCGGATTCGATGCAGAAAAATGTGAATATGTAGATATGATCAAAGAAGGAATAATTGACCCGACAAAAGTCGTCAGAATTGCAATTCAAAATGCTTCTTCAGTAGCTTCACTGCTCGTTACAACAGAAGTAATGATCTCTGAAAAACCTGAAGACGATAAAATGCCACCTATGCCTCCCGGAGGAGGAATGCCTGGCGGTATGTACTGATAAATATATTCAAGGGGCTTTTTCAAGCCCCTTTTTTTTAACTTGATTTTTATTAAATATTTGATTATTTTATAATTTTAGAAAATTTCATGTTTCAGGAGGCAAAAATGCCTATTTATGAATATAAATGTGAATCATGCCAAAATGTATTCGAAAAACTCCAGAGTTTTGATGCCGATGTTAAAACACCCTGTCCGAAATGCAAAAATAATGCTAACAGAATAATATCTTCCGGAATTGGTATTGTTTTTAAGGGTTCGGGCTTTTATGTCAACGACTACAAAAAAAAGACAAAACTTTCTTCACCTCCCGGTAAAATAAAAAAAAATAAAGAACCAACTATAAAAAGTCCTCCCGGTGAAAAAAATAAAAATAAATAGATCCATAAATTTTCCATAATTTTTGTTCAGTAAATGCATATATTAATTATAACTTCTGAAATGTTCCCGTATGCTAAAACCGGTGGTTTGGCTGATATGGTTGCCTCTCTTTCAAGGCATTTATCTCATCTCGGGCATGATGTAAAAGTTATTCTTCCCTATTATAGATCTATAAAGGAGATGAAACTTCTACCTGAAATATTCATTGACAATCTTATTGTCAAAACAGGTGAAGAAAGCACAAACTGCAAAATTTACGAACACCTTGAAGTTGACAGTGGTGTATCTGTATACTTTGTGGAAAAAAATGAATACTTCAATAGATCAGGTTTTTATAATGATAGTAATATTGATTACAAAGACAATGCTGAAAGATTTATCTTTTTTGCTCATGCAGCGGTTCAATTATCGAGATATTTTAAATCAAATATGGATATTCTACACTGTCACGACTGGCAGTCTGCTCTTCCCATAGCCCTTTTAAAAGCAGATATCAACATTCCTGAACAGCTTAATAGAACACATTCCGTATTTACAATACATAACCTCGGTTATCAGGGAAATTTCGACTTATATAATTTTTCTAAAACCGGACTACCAGCTGATTATTTATCAACTGAAGGTCTTGAATTTTATGGACAGCTCTCACTGATAAAAGCAGGTATAGTATATTCTGATATTATTACAACTGTAAGTCCAAACTATTCAAAGGAAATTCAAACAAGGGAATATGGTTTTGGAATGGATGGTATTTTGAGAAAGAGAAAAAATCATCTGATAGGCATATTAAACGGTATAGATGAATCAATCTGGAATCCTGCAAAAGATCCTTGTCTTATCTGTCATTTTGACCATACAACAATTGAGAAAAAGAAAAATTGCAAGATCAATCTACAGGAAAAAATGAGTTTAAACAGAAATACAGCTACTCCTCTTATAGGAGGGATATCAAGACTTATTCATCAAAAAGGTTATGATATGGTAGTTTCAGCATTACCGGGGCTTCTATCTCATGATATTCAGTTTGTCCTGCTAGGTACCGGTGATCCGGCTATTGAAGATAAGTTTAATCAGATTTCAAAACAATATTCAAATTTTAAATTCTTCAATGGATATAATGAAACCCTTGCCCATCAAATCATAGCAGGCAGTGACATTTTTATCATCCCGAGCAGATATGAACCCTGTGGCTTAACACAGATGTATTCACTGAAATATGGAACAATCCCTGTAGTTAATGCTACAGGAGGACTGGAAGACAGTGTCAGGGATATAAAAAATAATTTATCTACCGGTACAGGAATAAAATTTTCACCATTTTCAACAGCTAATTTTATTATTAATATCATGAAAACAATCGAACTTTATAAAAATGAAAAAAAACTATGGTATAAAATTATGTACAACGGAATGAAAGAAAATCACAGCTGGAAACATAGAATACTTCAATACCATGATCTATACAGAAATCTGACAAGAGAAATAATAAAAGCATGAGTTTAAATAGAGGTTTCGTCCAGATATATACAGGAAACGGTAAAGGAAAAACAACTGCTGCAATAGGTCTTGCTGTAAGAGCTGCAGGTTATGGTTTAAAAGTCTATTTAGGGCAGTTTATGAAAGGCTTTAAATACAATGAGCATAATATATTCAATGAAATAAATAATATTACTTATGAACTTTTCGGTACACCTAATTTAATTCACATTGAAGATGAACCCGATGAAAAAAATCTTATATGTGCAAGAAAAGGATTTGAAAAAGCAAAAGAAATTCTCATATCAAATGATTATGATATTGTAATACTCGATGAAATCAATTTGACAGTATTTTTTAATCTCCTTAAAATTGACGATCTTTTAGAACTTATTGAGATAAAACCATTTAATGTTGAATTGATTCTTACAGGAAGAAAAGCTCCTGTGGAAATAATTGATAAAGCAGATCTCGTTACTGAAATGAGAGAGATCAAACATTATTATAAAAACGGGATAGAAGCTCGTGATGGTATTGAAAAGTGAAACTTAACAGATCACAGAAATTATTTCTGATATCTGCATTAGTAGGATTTATTACAGGTGTTTTTCTCAAGATTTTTTTTACAGGAGGATTACCTCAAGATAGAACCGGTTTTAAAAGGATTGTCATTATCGGACCAAATATCACAGAAATACTCTTTGCTTTGGATCAGGAGGAAAAAATAGTAGGAGTTGATGAATTCTCTCAATATCCTGCTGCTACTGAAAATATTGAAAAAGTTGGAGGAATATTAAATCCGAATCTTGAGAAAATTTTATCTTTAAAAGCTGATCTCCTGCTTATCTCAGGTTCTTCAGATCAAATTGAAAATTTCTGCAGGAGCCATTCTATCGAATTTATTCCTGTTTTTATCGATGACACATCATCAATATATTCTTCAATTGAAAATATATCGGACATACTGACATCAAAAACTTATGGAGATTCTCTCTGTGCAAAATTGAGATCTGAAATAAATGATATTTCTTTAAATACTCCCGAATACTTCCCATTAGTGCTTGTTGCAATTGTATATGGTAATCAACCTCCCGAAAAATTTATGACTGTATCCGACAGATCATTTATCGGTGAACTTGTCAATATTGCAGGAGGAAGAAATGTCTTCGGCGATATTCCAGTACCATATCCTGAAGTTTCAAAAGAATCTGTAATTATTACGGATCCCGACATCATCCTCGTCATCAAACCTTCAAAAGTTGTAAATTCCGGAGAGATAATCAGACTATGGCAGGAGACATATCCTGATTTAAAAGCTGTCAGATCGAATTCTATTTATATTCTTTCCGATGACTACATTCTCATACCCGGTCCAAGATTTATCTTAACAGCAAAAAAATTTAATGAAATCTTTACAAAAAGAGATTATTCTACAAACTGAAAACTTATATTTCAGATACAGTTCAGATTTCGAGATAACAAATATATCATACGAAATTCACCAGTCATCTTTAACGGGTATCATCGGACCTAACGGCTCAGGTAAAACTACTCTATTAAAACTTTCAGCAGGTTTATTGGAACCTGATCAGGGAAAAATATATTTATTAAACAGAAATATAAAAAAATTTAAATCTGACGAAAGATCAAAAATTATCTCCTACATTCCTCAATTGACCGATGTTTTTCTTCCATTCTGTATTGAAGAGATAGTCAGTATGGGAAGATATCCATATAAAAAACATTTCGGATTCCTTACAGAAAATGACATAGAAATAGTTAACGATGTCATAAGAACGCTTAAAATAGATCATCTTAGAAAAAGACAGTTTTCCACATTAAGTGCAGGAGAAAAGCAGAAAGTTTTTCTCGCTTCGTCACTTGTTCAAAGTTCAAATCTTCTACTACTCGATGAGCCGACATCTTCTCTCGATATTCACCACAAAAATGAAATCTACTCAATACTAAGAGGATTAACCAAAAAAGGTACAACTGTTCTTATTGTAAGTCATGATATCACATTGGCTTCTCTTTATTGTGACAAACTTCTCCTGATCTCCGATGGTAATTTGATAGAATATGGTAAACCGATAGATATAATAAATGAGGAAATTCTTATTGAAATATTTGGAAAGGGAATAAAGATTTTATGGGAAGAGAACAAACCGTATATAGTACCAGAGAAAATCTAAAACACATATTGAGTTTTAAAAAATGGATAATTAGTGTTTTAATACATATTTTCTTAGTTCTTCTTGTAATTACGATATCACCTTTCTTCGGAATAAAAATTCTGTCATTTTCTGATCTGTCAAATAATCCTGTACTGAGAGATATTTTTTTTTCATACAGATTACCGAGAGTTCTCTCTGCATTTTTTCTTGGAGGAACACTGTCACTTTCAGGAGCAGTTCTCCAGGCAACTCTGAAAAATCCCCTGATTGAACCTTATACTCTCGGTATAAGCAGCATTGCCGCTCTAGGAGCATTTATCGGAAGTAATTTTATATTTTTTATTCCCTTTTCCGAATTCAGTACTTCATTGATACTTTCTATAATATGTATCTTCTTTCTCTATGGTTTATCTCAGAGGAAAGGTTATTTTTCTATTTACGATCTAATACTGTGTGGGATCACAATTAGTATTTTTGCAGCTTCTCTTATATCATTATTCAGGTATTTTTTAAATCCATTTACAGCAAGCCTGATTGACAGATGGCTGGTCGGGTCTATCGCTGCAAGTACATGGAAGGATTTTCATATTTTAATTCTCTTTGCAGCCCCACTTTTAACTTTCTCAATTATTTTTATAAATGATTACAACCAGCTCTATTTCAACAGAGAAATATGTCTTTCCAGAGGAATTGACATTGATAAACTCCAGAAGCTTACTTTTTTATTTGCATCTATTGCTACAGCAGGGGCTGTATCTCTTTTTGGACCTATAGGATTTGTCGGATTGATAATTCCTCACATTGAAAGAAAAATTTCCGGTTATGACTACAGATTATTGTTACCAAATTCTTTTCTGACAGGAGGAATTTTTCTTGTTTTATCTGATGCTATCAGTAGACTGATAATTCCTCCTTCAGAAATTCCTGTTGGTATCATTACAGCATTTCTCGGAGCACCATTTTTTATATATCTTCTTTTTTTCAGAAAAGAATTGACAAGTTCAATAGGAAAGTATAAATAACTTTATATTTAAAAGAGAAAGGACTTGATATCGTTAGATTAATTAATGAAGAAAATGTTAAATTTTTACTTAGTTCTTCTTCTTCAAAATCTGTTTACCTTGAATTACTTAAGCTGATAAAAGCTGAACACATCATTCAACTTCAGAATTTTCTCCTTGAAAGAGAAAAAGAAAATCCATTTGACATGGGTGGAGGAGTTGCCTTTCCTCATGGAAGAATTAATTTAATTAAATCCCCTCTGATATCTATAGGATTATCTCCTAAAAAAAAAATAATGTTCCCTTCAAAAACCAAAGGAGAAAAAAATCCAACACATTTTGTATATATGCTTTTACTTCCATCGACTGATTTTCCAACAAATATTTCAGGGAAGTCAAAAAAATATATTGAAACTATTGCGGAAGTGGCAAAATTTCTGAAAATTTTAAAAAGTAGTAAACTTATAAAAAATTTTAAAAATAAAAAACAGTTTTTGGATTATGTATCGGATTATAAGGAAAAATGGATAAAAATTTAGAAATTCTTCTCTGTATTGATAACTTTGAAACTTATATGGACGATCTCAGAGATGCCAAGTATTTGAAGAAGTTAAAGGAAATCGGAATGAAAATGGATTCCCAAACTCTTGACAGTATTGAGAAAACAAGAGAAAATTTATTAGATGAACTCCCACCATCTTTAAAAAGAGAATATATAAGGCTTAAACGATATTACGATAAAACACCTATACAGAGAGCAATTGTACCAATCAGACCTGAAAGAGGTGAAGGTTTTTGTTTCGGGTGTTCATCAAAGATCGCTGCTGAAATTTTCCAGAGAATAAAAAAACTTCATTCCATTGAAAGATGTGAAAACTGTGGAAGATTTATCTTCTGGCCCCCTCTACCCTAATCCCCTATAAGCAAATTCAAGACTAAAGACCTGTCCCCAATATTAATTTCAGCATTTCTTTATATCCAATAACTCTTAATATGTTCCGGATATCATCAAGCAAAATAAATTTATTTCTCCTGGTTCTAACATAATCCGACAGATCTTTAGGTGTAAAATCTAATATATACACCCAGAGGGAATCTTCTACAAAAATATCGACAAGTTCAATCTTCTCAAGATTTTCATATAGTAAAAGATGTTTGTCATAGAAGATAATTTTAACATCGTCAGGAATTAAAATAAAAATTTTGTGAAGGAATTCAACGCAGATATCGATATAAAAATTATCCCATATTTTCTTCTCATTGAAACCAAGTTCGTCACTAAAAGGATCAAAATAAAATTTTCTGACAAATTCAGATCTCATGTAGTCGTCATAAACCCAATATTTACCGGGGATTGAAGCTTCACTGAATACAATACCGTCAATTTGATAATTGTCTAATAGTTCCTGTATAAGATATGAAAAAAGAGTTAAGTATTCAGTTGACGAAGGAGAGATATAATATCCATCGACACTGTCAGCTGTTAATTCAGTCATCAAAAATTCTGTGATATTTTCTCCTCTTTCATTTACACAAAACCACTCTCTATGAATATAAAAAAGATGACTGGAATTAATTGGAAGTAATTCATTGCTCCAAAGCAGGAGGACATCCAGTTTAATGAATACTTCTAAATTACTTCTCCTCGCATAATAAATCAACTCATCGAGAGCATCATATTGGTAATGGGAATCAAAAATTTCAGACGGATATAACGTTAAACCATCAGTAAAAACTTCTATAACAACACCGTCAAAACCTGTATTCTCAATTTCTGTAATTAGATTTCCAATTGAATCAATTATTAAATTATCTTTTGAAATTAGAGTGAAAACATCTGCTTGAAGATGAGAACAAAAAATATACAGAAATATTAAGATTAGAAAGACTTTTCTTAAATATATCACTGACTGTAAAAATTAAACGGCACTGTAAAAGTAAATGATCCGTTTCCCGGTTCTATTGCAGGAAATGTCCATGATCTAATTGCTGCGAGAATTTGTTGCTCCAAACGAGGAGAACCCAATGTACTGCTAACTTGAGTTACACTTGTAACAGCTCCATTTTCAGCAATAGTCATTCGCACAACTATCTTTCCCTGAATTGAAGGATTAACTTCAAGCTCATTTTCATAATAATATTTTAGTCTGCTCTGATATCTGACCACTGTCCTTCTTACACTTGCAGCGTCTCTGGCTCCGCTTACAGCAGCTTCTCCCGAAACTCCTCCAATACTTCCCCCTCTTACTCCAGCTGTTCTCTGATGTTGAAGATCACCACCTACAGCAGGACCTGTTGCAATATCACCACCTCCGGTTACTCCGACAGTTCCTGTTACACCTCCACCCAAACCTCCTGAACCACCTGCTGCTGAAGCAGAACCACCCGAAACTCCTGAAAGTGAAGCTCCACCTGCCAGCAAATCCTGTATGCTTGCATCACCTCCACCCAATCCAACCGGTCCACCTATTCCTGATGATCCAACTCCAAGAACCCTCAATCCCCTTGCAACTCTCGATGTCTGTCCTGAACCGACACCTCCTCCTGCACCACTACCTGCTCCTCCTCCACTTCCTCCTCCGCTTCCTCCTCCGCTTCCTCCTCCGTTGCCAGACTGATCATCATCTCCCTGTCCCTGACCAATTCCAAGTGTGCCTCTTCTGAGAGCTTCAATATCCTGGGTTAGCTCAACATCCATTATATCACTTTCCTGAAGCCTCCTCATCGTCTCTTCAGCAGTGCTCAATGTGATACCCATTGCCTGGATTTTCAAAGTCATTGTATATATCAACCAGAATACCCAGATAAATACCGTAGCAAAATTGAAAATCATATGAATTGCCTTGTCTCTTGAATGTTCTCCCATCGTCAGCCCATCATGAGGTCTTGCATTAAATCTTTGCCAATTAATTACAAGAGGGGGTAACATTTCCTTTTTTTCTTTTTCTTCTAAAATTTCTGTAGGTGCAGCTGCTTTCTTTTTACTTTTTTCTTTAACTACTACCTGACCTTCTTCTCTAACACCAAGTCTGACAATTACATTATCAGGAAATCTTAATTCAGCTCTGTCCCCTTTTTGCAGAACAAATTTGACGACATTTCTTCCGTGTTTGAAAAATGATTCGTCAATTCTCTTCTGGATTCTATTTATAACCAGATTACCTGAAAATCCTTTTGCCAGAGAAAGTACAAATCCACTGCTCAAACTTTCAAAAAGATGGAATGTTTTCAAGAAAGCTTCATTCTTCAAAGATGATTTATTTGTATTTCCTACAGTAAAAGACTGCCCTTTTTTGATCAGATACTTTTTTATCTTTCTCTTTCCAACTACTTCTACCCAACCGATCAATGGTTTTTCAGGCACACCTGGTAATGGTTTTTCTATCCTCTTTGAAACTTTCTGAAATCCAAAACCAATAATAGTATCCCCTATATCAATTCGTCCTCTGTTCTCAATTCGCAAAGGAATGATAAAAACATTACCTTCTCTTTTAAGTTTTCCTGAGGAAATCAAACGGTTATAAGATATCTGCCCTTTACCAACTCTGATCCATCCTTTGAAAACATTAGGCAATAATCTAAGCTCAAAATTCTTCCTGACTCTGTTGTATTTAAAAAGATCATGTGCAAGAGGAATACCCGGTTGATGTTCAGGAATACTGATATCAACTCCAACTTCCGAACCGATACGCACTGTATCTTTATCAACAATAAAATGCCATTTCTTTCTCTGCTGTTGTACAACAATCCCTAATTTTATATTGTCCATTTTTCCCCCTTATATAAAAATATTAATTAATATGAAGGAGCAATGACCATAACTGAAACTTTCTTATATCCAGCCATTGTGCATGTGTTGACAACTTGAGTGATCAGGTTATAACTGGAAAGACTATCAGCCTGAATAATAACCCTAACCGAATCAGGATCAATTTTATTAATCTCAGCAGTTTGAACCGAAATTTCATAAGTTTCACGGAGTTTTTCAAGTAAAGCAGAAACAAATGTATCGTTTTTAACAGGCATTCCTGCAATTGAATCAATTATCACGGATTGATCAAGAGTGATAGACCAGTTATTGACTGTAATAACATTAATACCACTTGTTGGTTGAACATCTCCTTCTTCACTTGTAATAATCGGAAGATGAATGTCCTCCGGGGGAGGACTTTGATTTGGATCAGTAGAATAGTTCATAATGAGAAAAACCAGAATTATAGTGAACATGTCAATAAGAGATGTCAACTGAAGAAGAGGAACTTCCCTTTTAGTATGCGGTCCCTTTCCTGAATTGTTTCCTTTTAGAGAAGAAATTGATTTACGGAACATCATTTTCTTCTTTGAAGGCGCTTTTGGATACCACTTGAAATTATTTTTATTACTTTCTACCTTTTTCTCATCCATAAAATCCTCACTTATCAAATCCCACCAGGCCACCATGGAGGTGGTTGCAGGTAATTATTTACAAATCCATTACGTCTGCTGATTCTCATGAAGTAAATGAGATCATTTAATGTAACCCTTTCACCGCTTACATCTTCTCCAATACTGTCAACAGAAACGAGAATAAATAAACTCATTCTTGTAACAACACTGTCAAGGACCTGCGCTTGTGCCGGATCTGAAACTATGTGTTTTATCTCCCTCCAATTACTCATTAGTACTTCATCAGGTATTGTGTCGAGAAATGATCTTACCTCATTTGTAGCGATATTGTGCAGTGAATCCATTTTATTCCCAAGTAATGTATCTATTTCATACCAATTGTTAAAACGTCGGGTTTTGGGAATCAATGTATCAACAAAAATAGATTCACCTTCAATATGCTGATAACGGGAAAATTCACAAATTATCCTGTCATCTGTAGTTCTTGCTAAAATTACTGTCATAAAATAAGTTGGAGGAGATATAAGTTGTTCACTTTCCCCAACTCCAAGTCCTGCCAGTTCCAGATTAATAATTGCAGTTTGAACTATTTGAAAACTTGCAAGAAGAGCTGGAATTAGTATCATGAATAAATTGAGTATCGGAGTAACATTAACCCCTTCTTGATGACTTTTCCTTCGTCCTGCTTTTGATACAGCAAATGACATTTTTTAATCCTTTTTAATATCCTGAAGCATATTCATTATTTTAACTGCGTATTCATCAATATCATCAACTATCCCATCAGCTCGTGCCTGTAAAAACGAATGAAGTAAAAGCATTGGAATTGCAACTGATAATCCAAAAAATGTTGTATTAAGGGCAATAGAAATACCTTTAATCAATTCCAGTGTTCTTGTTGCTGCACTTGCTGTTAGAAGAGCTGAAAAAGATTTTAACAAACCTGCAATCGTGCCGAGAAGACCCAGTAATGTTGCAACCTGTGACAGTACGGGCAGATAATTCAATCTTTGATTCAGTCTTGGGATTTCAGCCAGACCTACCTCGTCAACTGCATTTTGCATGTCCCTGATGTCATCTTTATAATTTCTCAATCCGGCGCCAATTATTTTTGCCAGTGGTTTCCCTATTGAATCACAATACCTTATTGCTCCATTATAATCTCCATCACGTAATTTTTTAGTAACATATCTCATGAAATTTTCAGGATTCATACTGGCTTTAAACATGAGAAAAATGATTCTTTCAATTATTATAGTAATAGCAATCAATGCAGTGAGTGATATAAAATGCATAGCCCATCCACCACTTTTGTAAAACTGGATGAAACCCGTCACATTCGACCTCCTTTAATTTATTTACTTACCAGATAGATAAAATATTCCGGATAATAATAATAATCCACTACCTGTGCTCAGAAAAACAACTCCACTATTTTCTCCATTAACCATCAGATAACCCCCTATAAGAGATACTGTCGCCCCGAGAAGAGCAGATGACTTTGAAATTGGTCTTGAAACACCTCCTCGACCAAGTCTTCCAAGTTCTCCTCTTGTTAGAAATACTTGATTAATTATCTCATCTGAAAAACTTCTTGCAATAAGAAAATTTGAGAAATCAATTCTTGCAGTTGCAGCTATATTAATCACCAATGGTTCCCTTGCAGTACCCATTATCTCTATCTGCTCTATTTCAAGGACATCTACAGGAATATTATCAGTTGATTGTGCTGATAAGATAAATACACCTGCTGTAATTAAAATAAATATATTAATAATTTTCATTATGGTCTCCCGTTGTAAATAAAATATATCTATTCATCTGTATCCAAAGTATCCACTGTATTAAAAGTGTCCACAGTATTCAAAGTATCTACTTTGCTACTGTCCTCTAAAACCTCCTCGTAAATAATATCTTCCGGGAAGAGATCGGGCCTGAAAATCTTTAGGTTCTCTATTGCCTGAAGATTTTTTCTGAACCACTCATTGTCAGTGTAATTATTATTTTCAGCAGTTTCTTTTGCAGCTTTGTAAAATCGAGCAGCCACATCCTCATAGGGAAGTGCCTGCATTTCAAGCTCATCTTGAAAGTAAAGCTGCTCTTCTTCTGTCCAGTTTGGATCATACTCGGCTTCTCTGAATGCCCTGGCATAATCTTCATTGCACTGTCCTAATAGGAATAATGATGCAACTGTAACAACACCCGACTTTAAACCTGCAATACTTGTTAATTTTCCAGCAATATTCTTCATATCCTGATCATAAGGAGGAAAAGAAGAATTAATCGGCCAGTAAAGCAGAGTACCCTTTATCCTCAGAAATTCCGAATAGAGAACTTCCAGCATATCCTTGTCGATATCAACCGGAGAAACACCCGCTGCCCGTCCCCCTTCAAAGTAATCACCGAGGATTTTTCTTCTAATATTCAATGCATCAGCATTTAATCCAAGGCTGTCAAGCGAAATAGCTAATTTATGCATAGCCTCATAATGAATTGCTTCAGAAAAAGAAGTGTTGTCAACAACTCTCTGAAATGAAATCCTTGCACTTGAATAATCACCTGCTCCAAGATAAGCTCTTCCTGACCATAATACTGCTTCTCTTCCTTCCTGAGTTTGAGGATATCTCAATGAAATCTCCTCCAATGCTCTCGCTGCTTCAATCCATAAGTAACGGTCGGTTATACCCTGTTCCTGAGCTTTCTCGGCTCTATCTAATGAAATATTGGCAATATTAATATAAGCAGAATATAAAAGACTGTCTTCAACATAATTGTAGTTATCAGTAAATTTCCTGAAAACTTCCAGTGCCCTTTCATCATTCCCTGCATTGTTGAATATTACTCCAGCATTAAAGAGAGCTTTTTTTCCTTCTTCGCGGTCCGGATAATTCTGAAAAACAACAAGAAAATCCATAGCTTTTAAAGTATCGTCATCCGAAGCGTCTGAGGCTGATTGGAAAGCAACAGAAGCTGCCTGCTGTGTTAAAGATGTATCTCCGCTTATGTTTGCAGCTTTATTGAACCATTGCTCTGCAAGAGCAAATTCTCCTGATTGATAATGACACTGAGCAACCATCACAGCAGCAGTCGGTGTTGCAGATGATGTGGCAAAATTTACCACAACATACTCATACCATCCTCTTGCCTGATCATATTTTGCTACTTCATAGAGAACCTTCCCTGATGTCATTGAAATATTCACAGGATGTGAAACCGAATCACCGGGATTTTCATCCCATAAATCAATATATCTCTCTGAAGCTGATATCAGAGTATCAACCCTTTCTGAAGAAGTGGAATCCATCAGATACCATTGATGAAAAGATGTAACTGCTTCATATGCTGCTGTCAATGTCAATGTATCTCCTGAACTATCAAATGCTACTTTTGTGTATTCACTGCCTGCTTTGTTAAAATTTCCCAGCTCATAAAGTGCTTCTGCAAATGCAAATCTTATACCATAACTTTCAAGATCTTCAGGAAACTTATCGAGGAAATTGCTATATCTTTCAGCAGCAGTTCTCCATTCCTCCAGAGAACCAGCTTCAAGAGCTTTTCTATGATGAATACCTGCAGTGTAAAGCATGGCTTCCCTTATCAGAGAATCAGTATTAGCGCCATTTAAAGAAAGCGAAGTATCAGACATCATCCAGTCCCCGCTTCCATAAATTTCCACCAATTTGTCCATTGAAGATTCAGCCATGGCTATATCACCTACTTCAGCATATAGTGCGGCTATATCTCTTAATACAAAAGGTGATCGTGGATTATTCGGATAGAGATCAATAAATGAGTTATAAGCTTCTATAGCTTTTCTGTATTCAATTTTATCCACATAAGTTTCAGCAAGCTTGATCAATATATCCGGCCCCTGCGGAAGTTCACTTAATCTCGACAAAACCCTCTGTGCTCTTGAAGGACCATCAGGAAGTTCTGAAAAGTTAAATCCGAGGTACATCACTGCTTCATCTGCAAGTTGTGTTCTTCCTTCAGTTTCTGCAAGTTCAAGAAGGAAAAGAAAATAGGTCATTGATGCAATAAGTGAATCTTCTCCGGCTAATCTGTTCAGCCAGCCGATCATGTAAATTGCTTTGTCATAGTTTGGATCGTTTGGAAATTCAAGAACTTTGTCAAAATAACTAAGAGCAAGATCAACTTTACCAAAACCTTCATGCCTGAAATTAAAATAGTAAAGTCCAAGTCTGAAAGACGATGAAGGCACTCTTGAGTTCCGGGGAAATCTCTCTACAAGCTTCCTGTAGAGTATACTGGCTGAGTCAACATTTCCCTCCTCCTCAAGAACAGAAGCGAGCATATAATAAGCATCTGCTGCAACCAGAGTATCAAGTCCTTCATATTCGTTAATGACCGTCAGATACATCTGTTTGGCTTTAAGATAATCAATAAAAGGTTCCTGATCAATCGGCATGCCTGCTTCTTCCCATTTCTTCATCTGCAGGGCATATTCATTTTTTGATTTGATTCTGTAGAGTTCAGCTAACCTCAAGCTTGCATCTGCTCCAAAAGGATTGTATGGATAGTTGTAGAGGAGGTTTTCAAGATAAACTAATGCTGCATCAATATATATTTCCTCGGCTTCCTCAAGTTCATCTTCCTGCGCATCAAGATAGTACAACTCCTGTTCAGAACTCATCTGTCTTGATCCACATCCATATCCTGCAATCAGAAACAATATTATTAAAAAAATATAAAAATATTTCATTTTATTCATTTTCATTAATCTGTGATGAAGATGTGCTGTCAAGTTCAATTCTCAACTCATTCTTCCTCAATCTTATATCAGCAAGCCGACTCTCAATGTCCTTAAATTGCATAAAATAGGATAGTCCCACACCATACTTAGCTTGCATGACCCATTGAGCTCTTTCTGTTAAACCTCCTTTACCTATCTCACTTTCCATATCAGCAAGTATCAATGAAATACTTGTAAGTTCAAGTTTTAGACTATCGAGCTTTGTAATTTCACCTGGAGGTAATCTTCTCCGGAGGTATGTGACCTCAGTAAGAAGTTCTTCAACATGTGCTCTTTCATCATTTACATTTGCTAAAATACTCGTCTTCATCATAGTAAGATCAAGATGACCTGTTGTATAAACCCTCAGCCCAATCGACCTGATTGCATCATCATGGAGCAAAATAACATCTTTGACATTTTCCAGGCTGTCAACTACGTCATACCTGCCTTTTATTAAAGCTAAAGTTATCAGGTTGTCAATATTGTCAAGTATTGCTTTTGTTGCATCTAAATCCTCTGCTATTATTGAAGATATCGGTTCCTGAAAAGAACCAATTTCTATGTTTTCATAATCAAGACCATATGAATGTTCTTTTAAGACATCATTGTATATATTAAATGTTCTATTATAATCTCCCTTCTGAAGATATGCTGCAGCAAAAGCAAGTTCTATATCCGTATCGAGGTCTTCAGCTGAAATTCTCCTCTGCAGATCTTCTAAAAGTTCAATTGCTTCATCTGCAAGCTCAACCCTCAGATATATCCATACAATTCCGAGATCTGCAATATCTTTATCGACACCTCGCTCCTTTGCCATGATAAAATGCTCATACGATTGAGAATAGAGTCCTTGTTCGTATAAAAGTTGTGCTAAAGTTATTAAAACTTTTCCTTTCCACTTATCAGAAACATACTGAGAATATGTTCCATAGAGCATATTATTAAGCCCCTCTCGTGCTCTTTCAATTCCTTCTGCTGTTCTGTTTTCCTGATAATAGGAAACAGATGTCAGGTAAAGTGAAAAAGGAAAGTGTTCGGAGCTTCCCGATACTCTTGAAGCCATCTGCCTTGTTTTATCAAACTGTGCAAGTGAAAAATAACCCAAAGCCGATATCATATATATATTATCTCTGAATTCACCGAGTGGAAATCTCATCAGGAATTCATCACATCTGTTTATACATTCCTGATATCTTCCCTGCTGATAGGAAATGACAATATACATGTAAAGAGCTCTTGCTTTAAGACTATCCGAATATGCAAAGTATTCATAAACACCAAGATATGTGTATTTTGCCCAACCCAATGCCCCTTTAAGATATAATTCATCTGCAGCTTCGATTGTCGGTGGAGATACAAGCGCCATTCTCATTTCATCTATCTCCGCATGAAGATCAAAAAGAACCCTTCTTTCCAGATCAATCTGAATTTTTAAAGAATCAATTCTACTTTTTATCTCTTCATCGTTTAAAGAGATATTATATGCAGAGTCTGAAACCTGGGCAGAAAGTATAAAAATAGTAATTAAAAAGAATTGCACTTTTATTCTCCGGTTAATTAACCTCCGGTTTCTTCAAGGATTCTGCGTAATCTCTCAAGTTCTCTTTCTGCCTCTTCCCTCTTTCTTCTGATTTCCTCAAGTTCTGTCTCATAACTTCTCATTATCTCAAACTCTCTCTGTCTTCTCTGTGCTAATTCCTGTCCGAAAAAAGGTCCATAGGACATTCTGAAACCCATCTGGATTTTCTGCTGCTCGGTTGGTACAGTTCTGTGAGTATAATTAACACCAAAAGTCTGTTCTATCTCAGTCCAGGCAAACAGAAGCTCAAGATTGTAGTTCACCCGGTAAACACTGGCGATATTCCAGTCCTTACCATCTATGTCCGATATAATAGTAAGATTTTTTACAGGTCTCACTTCAATTGATGTGAAAATCCCTTTCCATGGTTCTGATCTGTCCCTTTCTCCCTGAAATCTTCCGGTACCTATACCAAGTGACAGTGTAACCGGGATACTGGGATTGATGTAGGAAATGTCCTTTGTTATGACACCATACATTGAAAAATTCTGAGCTATTTTATAGTATGTGAATGTATTTGATCCGTAATCCGAAACACGTTTAAATGTAGTCATGTTCTGGACACCTATTGCAATTGCAGGAATTGCACCACTTTCCTTCAATATCCTTCCTTTAACAAAACCTACCCAAACCTGTGTCCCAACATATGCAACACCAAGCTCCACCCAGTTGAAAGCTCCTACTTTTAAATCCAAACCAAGTGTATATTTTGGAATAGAATTAAAATCACCTGCTTGCATAATATGATCCTGATCGTAAAAAGTCGCAACTCCAGAAAACTGAATATATGAATGAGGAAGAAGATGTGCATTTGGGGAATCAAGTACATTCCCCTGGATAAATGGAGTTGAGATGAGGAAATATGGTGAGCATGTCATAAAAAGAATCATAGATAAAATAAACTTACCCCTCATATAAACCTCCTTAATTAAATATATCCTAAATGCTATTATATTATATGATATATTTAAAAAATGCAATATTAATTAAATATCAAAGTTTCAGTTAATCAAAATATAACTCTCCTTGCACTGTGATACCTTGAACTGTAACTTTCCCTGTCAAGAGAACTTATAATAACACCTCTGTTCCTGTATGAGGAGGAATGAATAAAACGTCCATTCCCAATATAAATGCCAACATGTTTTGGATTGTAGAAAATGATAAGATCTCCTGGTTGAAGATTTTCATATGTTACTTCAATTCCATCACTCTCCATTCCTGTAACGGTTCTCTGGAGATCAATACCATGATCTTTAAAAACACTATATACAAGACCACTGCAATCAAAACCTGATCTGTCAATACCTCCATATACATAAGGAATACCGATATGTGAAAGAGCTGCGTCTAAAATATCATTCACCTGCTCACTTTTATCGGATGTATAAATTACTGTCGAAACATCTGTTATCACTTCTTCATAATCCTCAATTTCAACAGCAGCCGGCGGTGGTATGTAAGCGGAAAAAAGATATAGAACAGGTCTGGTCTGCTTTTCTTCAGCCGGTATGTTAATTGAAGAAGTTGGTGGAGTATATGTAGTCTGATGTGATACAGGAGGAGGATAATGCCCTGGGATAGCCAACCTCTGACCCTCTCTTATCATATCTGATGAAAGATTGTTCGCATTTTTAATAGCCTGTATAGTAACATTGAATTTCGAAGAAAGACCGGATAAAGTCTCGCCCCATTTTACAACATATAGATCTCCCTGCTGATAAATATTGGGAATCGTCAATCTCTGTCCTTCTCTTATCATGTCCGATGAAAGATTATTAATCCTCTTGAGCTCATCAATTGATGTGTTGTACAGTCTGGCAATCGATGTCAAAGTTTCTCCGCTTGTTACAGTGTGAGTTCTTGCAAAAACAAGAGAAACACTTACAAGGAGAAAAAAGATTGTAATTATGTATCTTCTAAACATAAGATTTAAAAAACCTCCCTATATCTTTTTTATAACTTGAACCGAGAACAATCATCAGTTTTATTCTTGCTTTCGGTCCTCTTAAATCATCTGTAAAAAAACAACCCATTTCAGCTAACATCTTCCCTCCCCCCTTATATCCGTAAGACGGAGCAACTCTTCCCTGTAGTACTCTTGGTGCAATTATTACCGGAATGCCGACCTTTAATGCTTTCTCGATCCCCGGAAGCATTAAAGGGGGAACATTTCCTCTCCCTAAAGCTTCGATAACTATTCCTTATAGTACCTGATTCAAGTGAAGAATAAATATATCTTGAATTAGATCCTGCAACAACTTTAATAAGATCTACTTCTGTTTCAATTGAATCCGTCTCAATTATATCATCTTTAAGATTATTAGTGAAAAATATTACATCTCTGTCAATAATTCCAATACAACCATAATTAGGTGCTGTAAATGCTGCTATACTTGTAGTTGATATCTTTGTTACATCTCTCGGTGAAAAGATTTCATCATTAATAACAACTACAACTCCAACTTTTTTTGCTCTATCACAAAGAATTACTTTACAGGAATCATATAAATTCCTTGGTCCATCCATACCAAGATCGGGAGCTGCTCGCATTGCAGCGGTCAGGACTACAGGAAAATCAACTTTTACAGTCAGGAACAGGAAATATGCAGTTTCCTCCAGTGTATCGGTTCCGTGTGTTAAAATAACACCATCATAATTATCAGAAAGAGAATTTATTTTTTTAGATATATTCAGCATATCATCCGGACTTATCCAGGGGCTGGGAATATTGGAATATTCTTCAACTTCTATCTCAGTATCTGGAAATTTTTGAGAAAAAGTCTTTAAAAGAGCATCTCCGGATAATGAAGGAATTATTCCAACTCCATTTTTTTCCGACATAGTTATTGTTCCACCTGTTGTCAGCAGGAGAATTTTTTTCATCTTCTCAACTCTACTTCTTCGATGATTTTTGATTCGGTAAAATCGAATATATATTTAATGACTTTCTGGATCTCAACCATGTAGTATTCAGGGACAGCAAACCACTTTGGGGAAGAAATTTCAAGACCACTGACCGCTTCACCAACGGGAGAGACAACAATAATTGGAACATTTCCATCCAACTCTTTTAATCTCTTGCACAATTCATGACCATCTCTTTTAGATTCCTGTATTCGCGGATCGACAAGAAGAACCAGAGCATTTGCCTGTTCAAGAAATACCTGCCATAATAAACTGAATTTTCTTTTCCCACTGCTGACAACTATCTCTACTGAAACTTTTGAAGTTACATCCATCCTGGCAAAGCTGGATATTGCACTGTGTTTTTTCGATACAGTTATTTCCTTTCCAAGAAAATCAACAATACTATCTATAAAAAAGCTTAGTATGGCTTTTCTATCATCAGACCACATATCAATAATAAGAATTTCAAAGATCTTTATTTCATCCCGGGATATTTTCTTCGAAATCTTCTCAATTCTTTTATCTGCATGTTCACCTGTGCCAACCTGCAACAGAGCATCTGTTAATTCATTGACAGCTACATTATCTCTTGCTTCCTCATCCATCAATCTCACACCTTCTAAAAGAAGATGAGATAAAGACTCTCTTACGGTCACTTCCTTCGGTTTCGCATCAGGTGTATAGACAAAAACACCTTCCTGCCAGCTTACAATATGATAAATCGCATTACTCCCTTTTAATCTGCCAGCTTCTGCATGTACAATAGTTCCCATTTCAAAGAATACAACTGCAGATTTTCCTAAACCTAATAATTCAATTGAACCGGTTTTTGTTCCTAACTCCATAAATTGGAGCAGATCTACAACCGCATAACTTTCGATTCTCCCTCCGAATCCTAAAAAGCTGTCAAGCAAGGTCATCGGTTCATATTTCTGATTTATTAAATTTTCCACGATCTGGACAATTTCCATTTTGTTTATAGGTTTATTTACAAAGAAATTTGCACCTGATTTCCAGGCTTCCATCCTATTAGAAGAATCATCCTCAATTGACAATAAAATTATCGGAAGACCTTTGGTCTTCTGATTATTCCTGATTCTTTTGCAAATTGAGAATCCACTGATATCCGGCATTCCGACATCAATTATCGCTATATGAAAAGATTCATTGAGCAATGATTGCAGAGCATCATTACCCTTATCTTCCTTGATAACATCATATCCTTCTTCATGAAAAATATCACCAAGATATGTGATCACTGTAGGATCGTCATCTACAATTAAAATTCTGTATTCTTCAGTCATATTTAAATTATATCATAGAAGTATTAATTGGTCAAACATTGAGCTAATGCTCCAATTATTACACAATTAAATAAGCTTACTTCTATATGAAAAAAATTCAATTAATAAATTCTTCAGAGGATAATTTGTGTTCGCCTGATAAACTGCAATATAATGTTTTTTACCTTCTTCAAAAATAAATTTTTCAAATTTTTTCACTTCTCTGTTGAAATATTCCTCTACTTCACCACTCAATACAGAAATATTCCTATTGTACTCAGGGTCCTTAAGTGAAAGATTTCCTTTGAAAAGGAATTTTTTCTCTGCAGGATCCCTGATCCAGAATACTATAACTTCATTCCCTTTATATCTCAACCCCTTCAATGGAACAATAAACCTCTCGGGGTCATCGAGCAAATCTGATATCAGTATTATTAAACTCTTCCTTTTTATCCTTTCACCGATCATGTAGAGTATTTTATCTATTTCTGTATGTCCTGAAGTAGTTGTATTTTCAAGAGTGGAAAACAATATATTCTGGTGAAATAATGTCCCTTTTGGTTTAATGAGACAATCTATTTTATCTGAAAAAGTAACAAGTCCAACAAGATCCCTCTGCTTTATAAGTAAATATATCAAGCTTGCAGCTAACATTTTTGCATATCTCATCTTCGATATCTTCCTGCTTTTATACTTCATAGATTTTGAAATATCCAACAGGATCAATGCTTCGAGATTACTTCTATCTTCAAATTCTTTGATAACAAACCTGTCGCTTCTGCCATAGACATTCCAGTCTATTGTCTTTAGTTCATCTCCGGGGAAATACTGTCTGTGCTGGGAGAATTCGACAGAAAAACCTTTATACGGACTCCTGTGAAGACCGGGGAATATACCTTCAACAATAAATTTTGCAATCAGATTCAGTGATCGAAGATTGATTAATTCTTCAGGATCAATTAAGGATAATTTTCCAGGCATAGTCTACTTTTATTTTAAAAATTTTCATTTTTTATTATAACAACACAAAAGTGTTTAAATTAACGGATAAATTATTAATTCTCCATCAAAAACATTTTCTATACATAAAAAGAATCACAAATTTATTTTATATTAATAGAAATGATGATAGTATTTTAATATTCAAAATAAAAGAAGGTATTAAATAATGCTCAAAATAGATAATCTTTCAAAAAACTACAACACTACGAATGCTGTAAAAAATCTCAATTTAATAATACCTGAAGGTACGATTTTTGGATTCATCGGTCCAAACGGAGCTGGAAAGACAACTACGATAAAATTAATTTCAACTTTAATTCAGCCTACTTCGGGTAAGATATTTATTAAGGATTTTGATGTTGTAAAAGAACCTATGTCAGTAAAAAAGCTAATTGGATATATACCTGATACTCCTTTTCTATATGAAAAACTTACAGGAAGGGAATTTATGGAATTTGCAGGAGAAGTATTTAATATCAACCGTAAAATTGTAGATGAAAGAATTAAAGAGATCCATCAATTCATAGGTTTTGGTGATTGGATTGATAATTTAATTGAAAGTTATTCTCACGGTATGAGACAGAGAATTGTAATAGGAACAGCTTTTATACACGATCCATATATTCTCCTCGTAGATGAACCATTAGTGGGATTGGATCCTCTTTCAGCAAAAAGGGTCAAAGAACTATTTAAAGCTCATTCAGCTAAAGGTAACATAGTCTTTATTTCAACACATACTCTTACACTTGCTGAGGAGATATGTGATCTTGTCGGAGTGATTCATCATGGTGAATTGATCTATTTTGGTGATCCGCATGAGATTACAAAAAATAATAACAGATCTTTAGAGGATGTCTTCTTGCAGATGACAGCTGAAGAAAATTGATACAACTACTTTTATTAAAGACCAAACAAATTATAAGAAGCATACTGCAATTCAATTTTTCAAATTTAATAAAATTTTTATCCTTTTTAACAGTTATAACAATTTTCTATTTTGGAATATATTTCATTCTTTTTAGAATTTTTGGATTTTTAGTAAAAGAAGAATTCATAGGTGAAGTAATAATTGTCAGATTATTATCTCTTACATTTACAGCTTTTTTCTTTTTCCTTATTTTAAGTAATATCATTACATCGATTCCAACTTTTTTTCGTTCTCCTGAAGTTGAGTTTCTATTTTCTCTTCCAATATCACCTTATAAAATATTTAATTTGAGACTCACTGAGAACATTATCTATGCCTCCTGGGCAAGTTTAATAGTTGATATTCCGATATTAATTGCATACGGAAAAGTTTATAATGCAGGACCATTTTATTATGTCATGTCTTTCACCTGTTTATTAATGTTTTTAATAATAGCTGCCTCTCTTGGAATTTTTCTAATATTCTTCTTTCTTCCGGGTTTCATTTCATTTTCCAGATTAAAATTTACATTTATTATAATGTGTATTTCATCATTGATAATAATCTCCTATATGGCTATGCGTTTTAATGCACTTCTTAAAGTTCCACAAATCCTGTCGATGAATGCAGTACTCGGTTATATCAAATCAGTAGAAGTTCCTGCATTCAGGTATCTTCCTTCTGAATACTTATCTCAGACTATTAAGGGGCTAACCTCTGAAAATGGTCTTTGGTTAAGACCCTTTGCCTATCTGGTTTTCTTTACAGCAATTGCATTAATACTGTTATTACTTTCATCAATTAGATATCGAAAACTTTTTTATAAAATACCACTGATCACTCAGAACAATAAAAAATTCTACTCCCATTTTCCTAATTTTAATTCAAATGTTTTTAAAACTTCAAAAGTATTGATTATAAAAGATCTATTAACATTCAAAAGAGATCCTACACAATGGGGGCAAAGCTTAATATTACTTCTTTTAATTCTCGTTTATGTTTTCGGAATAGTAAATTCATCATTCAGTGTCAAACTGCCGTTATTCCTAACTTTTGTAGCTTTTGCCAATCTCGCTTTTGTTTCATATCTCATGGTCACAATATCTGTAAGATTTGCATATCCTTCAATAAGTTTGGAAGGTAACAGTTTCTGGTTCTTAAGAACATATTCAAACTTGAAGACATTTGTCGCTACAAAGTTTTTCATAAGTTTTTTCACTATTTTTATAATTGGTACTGTTCTCGTCATCATTGGAAATATATTTTTAGAAATAAACACATTCATATCAATTTTCAGCGTAATCAATATATTCTTATTTTCATGGGGAATCACAGGCATAAATATAGGTATAGGCGGTCTTTTTCCAAATTTTAAAGAAAAAAATCCCTCACGTTTAGCCGCCGGTTCAGGAGGGATTATTTCAGCTGTGATCAGTTTATTCTATTTGATAACATCTCTTATGATTTTAAATCAATGGGCATATCATTACTTCAGTAATACTTTTTTCTATGGAGGTGATATAAATTTCAAGTTTT
>CBDUTX010000005.1:0-23033 GCA_965370235.1 uncultured Desulfuromonadaceae bacterium
ACTACCAAGTGTCATAGTATTTGCACTTATGACCGGATTTGGAATTGGGTACTTATCAAAAAAAATATCTTTTAAATTCCTGCCTCTGATAGCTTTCCTTGTCTTAATACTCCCTTTTATATATTACTTCCCTCAGTTCAATAAAAAAGACACATATCTTGCTTATGACTATGCAAAATCAATACTTGATTTTCTTCCTGATTCATCTCTCTACATTGATAATGCACCGGGTTCTATTGCATGGGATGAGGTTTCACCCATTATGTACTTACAGATAATTGAAAAATACAGAGATGATGTGATGATAATTGATAAAGAATTATTGAGAAGATCCTGGTATGTAAAAAAGATAAACAGAACCTATCCTGATCTTGCTGTTTTCTGGGCAGAAGATCTTGCAATATATCTCAGACAGCTTGAATCGTGGGAAAATGGTGAAAAATTTGATGTAATTTTACTTCAAAGTTCATTCGAAGGACTACTTGAATCACTTGTTAAATATGGCAGTACAAAAGGTGGAAGTTTTATTGCAAGACCTTCAACGAATTTCTATACAAAAATGCCTGATTACGATATGTCGTTTCTTAAAAACTATCCTTTAAAACCCTATGGTTTTTTCTTTTCTCTCGATATCAGTAAAGATGATTTAGATATCTGGAGGAATATATCCTTTAGAACAGGTTCTGAAAATTTCTATAGATCAAATGAAAGATATCTAATGATAATCAATTATATAAAACAATCAATTTGGAGAAAAATTTATTTTATATCTGAAAACAATGAGGGAAGGATTACCGAAGACATCCTTCCCTTCCTAAATTTAATCCTCTCTCTCGACAGAGAAGATTCTCTTGCTAATGATCTGAAAATGAGATTATTCTGAAATTATTTTAGTTTTAGCAAGATTACTTTTCATACGGGCAATTTTATTTTTATGAAAAATGTTTTTTTTCTGAGCTTTATCAATAATGGAATAAGCTGTGCATAAATTATTTTTTTTCTCTTCTTCAGTTTTAGAATCGGTAATTTTTTTGGATACAGTCTTTATTTGCTTTTTTATTATTCTATTACGTAAATTTCTAACTTTATCCTGTCTTACTCGTTTCTTTGTTGATAAATGATTAGGCACTATACCTCCTGTTTAAAATTCTAAATACTATATTTAATACTTTTTCTTTCTAATTTCAAGAAAAAATTGATTTCATTGTATTTGAGTTTTTTCCAGCAACCTGGTTTTAATTTTCCTATCTCTACAATTCCATGTTTTATTCTCACTAATTTTAAAACTTCAATTTTCAATATCCCGAGCATTTCTCTGATCTGTCTTTTATAACCGCTTATTATTGCCATCTTCCATTCTCTATCTTGACCGTTTAATTTTATTGCTCTATATCTTTTTCCTTTGATATTTATCCCTCTGATTAATTTATCCCTATCACAGTTTGTCAGATCTGAATCCAATTCAATTAAGTATTCCTTTAAAACCTGATATGAAGGATGTGTTACTTTATTGATCCAAAAACCATCGTCACTTACAAGAATCAAACCTTCACTGTTCTTATCCAGCCTTCCTGCCCACCGCCAATTAATACCCTCTGGCAGTATAGAAATAATAGATCTCTGCCCTTTAAACTTTCTATGACTGCAAATATATCCTTTTGGTTTATAAAATGCAATATATTTATATTCTCTATTCTCAATTTTAAGCAATTTTTTTCCATAATATACCTTTGACAAATCCGGATTTATTTCCTTTCCGAGATGTGCTGTTCTTCCATCCACAGTTATCAGTCCATGCTCTATCAATCTATCTGCTTTCCTTCTGCTGTCAATGACTCCCGAGAGAACGAGAAATTTATTCAATCTCATTTTATCTTCCTTAAAATACAAAGAGGAGTCATTTGTTTTCCCTGTCCCATCGGATTATCAAGCATAATAACAGAAAGCATTTCACGATCAACTTTCCTGTTTGCACCGAGAACCCAGGAACCTCCTATATCATTGATATCCATTATAGCAACATCAATGTCATATATTTTACTTATTATCTCAGAAACTCCATCAGGATTCAAAGGACCTTTAACAACACATTTATCATAAGGCTTAACAGGAGAGGTATATGCTGCATCGATTGTCGCTGCCTGTACTCCGGCTATTCTGTAGAAAAAACCGCTTTTATTAAATATCTTTGATAAACCTCCAATAAAAGAAGCTGCAATAATTTTTATACTTCCTGTCTCATCAATAGCACATTGCATACTCGTTGCACTTCTCAATCCAATTCCTTTTGGGTTTTTTGTAACAAACCTCCAGAGCAGTCTTGCCAGAATTCCAGGATTTATTTGATCTACAGGTATAGCTCTCCCTTGAGTTATTGCAAGAACACTTTCAGCAATTATGAGTATATCATTTTTTTCTAAAATTTCACCTACATAAGTTTTAATTATTTTTTCAATATTAAATCTGTCTGTGATAAGTTCAGTTTTTATTAATAATCTCCTGAAACCAAATTTTGGGTGAACTTCAATCAAGTTCTTTTTTAGTTTTTTTTCAAATTGAACAATATCCTTATTTTTCATTTTGCTCCCAAAGTGTTAATCTCTTCCTGTGTATATTCAAACTCAGTTATCTCCTCCATAGGGGGAAGATCCTCAAGAGCATTTATCTGAAAGTATTTTAAAAAATCCTGAGTAGTTCCATATATCACCGGACGTCCGGGACCATCTCCTCTCCCTATAACTCTTATGAGATTTCTATCCAACAAAGTTTTTACCGGACTGTCAACTGAAACTCCTCTTATTTTTTCAACTTCTGCTTTTGTAACAGGTTGTTTGTATGCAACTATTGCTGCAGTTTCAAGAGCTGATTGAGATAGCTTTGATTCTTTTTCTGTAAACAATTTCCCGACAATATCAGCAAATTGTGGTCTTGTGTATATTTGATATCCTCCAGCAACTTCAAGAATATGAAAAGCTCTCCTGGTTTCATCATAAAATGCATTTAATAGTTCAATTGCTACTTTCAGATCTTTCAAAGTAATTTCATTCAAAATATTCCTAATTTTCCCGAGAGAGATTGGATTTCCTACAGCAATTAACAATGATTCAACTTTTCTCGCTATCTGGTAATACTTTTCTCTTTCAAGATCTTCAAATCTTTCCTCACTCATTTATAACTCCTTAGCTTAATGATACATTGTAAATTTAATCAAATTTTCAAAAAATGTACACCCTAAAAAAATGATAGAAATTTTTCCTAAAAGAATGTAATATATTATTAAAAAGAAACTAACGTTGGGGTTTCAATTTACAAAGGAGGCAAAAATGAAAAAAACTTTATTGGTCCTTGCTATAATCTCACTAATTGCCGGATCAGTCTATGCTCGTCCTACTGGAAAAACTAGTGATGAAGTAGAATTTGACTGGGCAGCTCTTTTTGTTATCGAAGGTGATTTAGATGATGTCGAAGCTGATGATGATTGGCTCCTCGATAATGATAAAGATGGCGGTTATGTCTACGAGACAGAAGCTGTATTAGTATTCAGTTGGGATGAAGTTGATGGTGATTTCTATGTTCAATTCAGAATTAATGATGCCAATGGAGATGATTTCTGGTCAGATGAATTCTATTTTGACTCAACCGAAGATTATATGATTCAGAAATGGGAATTTGATGTAGATTATACAGGCACATATGATGTATATGTTTATGTAAATGGATATGAATGGTATCACGGTTCTTTCGAATCACAGTAATTGTTAATAAAAATTGCTTACATTAGAATCTTTAGGCAGGGCAGGTTTTTTACCTGCCCTTTTTTATTTTCTCTATTACATAAAATCCTTTTTATCACTGATAAAGCTGCATTGGACAAACATTTATACCTAACAGTATATACAAAAGAATATTTCCTTAGATAATGTCACGGATAAGTAATAATTAATTTTTACTTTTAACTTACAACTTGTTACTTTTAACCTGTAACTTGTTACTTTTAACTTGCAATTTGTTACTTGTTACTTGTTACTTTTAACTTGATATTATGTATCAAATATATCAAGCTATTATAATAAATTATTAGATCCGAGGTTTTCAATGAAAGAAAAAAACAGCTTTAGAATTAAGGGTGGGAAAAAAATATCAGGAACCTTCACTCCAAGAGGAAATAAAAATGCATCTCTCCCAATAATAGCCGCAAGTCTTTTGACAGACAAAGAAGTAATAATCAATAATGTTCCGAGGATACATGATGTTCAATTCATGCTTGAACTTATTGGAATAATTGGTGTTGACTGGTCATGGCTTGATAATAATAAAATTAGAATAAAAGCAGAAAATATAAAAACCACAACTCTTGATACATTTATCTGTTCAAAGATCAGAGCATCGATTTTACTCGCAGGACCTTTGCTATCAAGATGTGGAAATGTAAAAGTTCCACCTCCAGGTGGAGATGTTATTGGAAGGAGAAGACTGGATACACACTTTCAGGCATTTAAAGCAATGGGAGTAAAATGTGAACTGGATGGAAATTATTATTCTCTCAGTACATCAAACTCCTTACATGGTGCAAATATATTTTTAGATGAACCAAGTGTAACCGGAACCGAAAACACATTAATGGCAGCAGCATTGATCCCTGAAGAGATAAAAATAAGAAATGCTGCTTCAGAACCTCACATACAGGACCTCTGTATGATGTTGAAAAAAATGGGAACCAGAATAAAAGGGATAGGAACAAATTATCTTGAGATAGAAGGTACCTCTAAATTATCAGGTACTGAGATAGATATTAGTTCTGACCATATTGAAATTGCAAGTCTTGTAGCAATGGCTGCTATTACAGGAGGAAAATTGAAGATTGAGAATGTTGATAAAAAATACCTCTACCCGATTTTGATCAATCTGAAAAGACTTGGAATAGATGTCAGTATAACCGAAAATGTTCTTGTAGTTGACGAAAACCAGATACTTGAGATCCAGGCAGATTTCCAGGATGCAATTCCGACAATTTCCGATGGTCCATGGCCAGGATTTCCTGCTGATCTTACAAGTATTGCTCTGGTAGTAGCAACTCAGGCAAGAGGAACAGTATTGATATTTGAAAAGATGTTTGAAAGCAGAATGTTCTTTGTTGACAAACTAATTTCAATGGGAGCAAAAATTGTACTATGTGATCCCCATAGAGCTGTTGTCATTGGACCGTCAGAACTGAGAGCACAACATCTCTCAAGTCCCGATATAAGAGCAGGAATGGCTCTTCTCACAGCAGCTTCAGTTGCACAGGGAACTAGTATAATTGACAATGCACATCAGATTGACAGGGGATATGAAAATCTCGATATAAGACTTTCAGAACTCGGTCTTGAGATCGAAAGAATATAATAACAATTATCTATATGGATCATTTACAAATATTTGTGTAAAGTAATAAATTCTATCATCACCAATATAGACACCAACTCCTGTTAAATTGTAATCTCCTTCAATACTTTCTCTATGTTTAGAACTGTTAAGCCATGATTCAAATGCTACATATGATGGATCTGAATAACCTTTGTTCCTTGCAACATTTTCAGCAATAGAAATATATACTATAGTATTTTTTAAAACATTTAATCTTTTATTATAATCAAGGTGACTAAAAACAACATTTCCCTGAGCCATTTGTTGACTATGTAATCTACATTGCATAGCAATAGCTTCATTCCATTGAAGCTGTTCTAAATTTAAAGATTCTCTGTACTGATTTATATGATTATAAACATTCTGTTCCATCTCATTATTGCTATCAATTTTAGCAATATTAAAAAAATTGAATTTATGACATTTTGTACTACATAAAATAATTATAACAAAATACATAAGAAAGTTTGAAAATCTTATTTTTCTTATAAAAATAATACTTAAAATTGTCATAATATATCAAAATGTAATATAATATTATTAATCCAAATTATATTGTATAATAACAAATACTATAAATCAAATTGTATATATTCGCATTTTGCAAATGCATTTTGCAAATATTTTTATATTTTTTAAATTTCCAAAAAAATAAAAAAATCATAACCCGCATCAATAAGGCATTTATAAAATATCTTATAATCTTTTCTTTTTGGCATAAATATTGCTTAACATGATATTGAAGTTTAAAACATTGGAGGAATAAAATGTTAAGTCTAATAATTGTTTTAATTATCTCTTTTTCTAATAATTCTTTTGATCCTTATCAATATCCTTATAATCAGGATCATTTAGGGTTTTACAATACTGAAAATCAAATGTTATTTCAAAGTTCTGGAGATTCATTTAATGCTGAAATTGATTATGTAGAAAGCTGGCCATTTGGTATATGTCAGGCAACTGAATATGATACGTTGAGAGATCTATGCTTTTTAGCTTCAGGAGGGGGTGTGTATATTCTTGATGTCTCTGATCCTTATAATCCTGTGGAAATATCTGAAAAAATTCATGCTGAAGATAGAATATATAGATTATTTTATGAGCAAAATAACCAGAGATTATATTTAATTATTCCCACGAGGGGAAATGATTTTACACTCTATTATGGTTTTGAAATATGGGATGTTTCATCTCCTGAATATCCAATAAAATTAACTCATTGTAAAGAAAATTGTTTTAATTTAACAGCAAAGGATAATTATGTTTATTTATGTTGTTCTGATTCTATTTTTCAGGGTTTTAAAATATTAAATATATCTGATCTTTCAAATATTTATGAAGTTTATCAGAATGATTCTGTAGGAAGGATATATGATATTATTGTTTCTGATAGTTTTATTTTGACTATAGGAGAAAAATTTTACATTTTTGATAAATCAGATGTCTCTAATTTAAATATTATAAGCTATTTAGATGAAAATGGTTACAATCTTGAAATAAATGAAAATATAGCATATATTTCAGGTCCATCTTTTAAGATAATAGATATTTCAAATTTACATTTTCCTGAACTTGTTGGAAGCTGCAATGGAAGCTCAATTAGTTCTTTTGATATTTATGGAAATTATGCATATTTACCAGATCACAATTGTTTAAAAATAATTGATATAACTGTAGATTCAAATCCTCATGTTATAGGAGAATGTTCTTTACCAACTATTTACAATCCACAGATATCAGCTTATGAGAATTATGTATATATTCCATTTAATCAATCAGGTTTTTCCATAATTGATGCTGCTGATCCTTCAAATCCATTTATATTACCATTTAATAAGCCCAGTATTATTTCAACAGATCTATTAATAAATGATAATTACTGTTTTCTATTGAATATTTTATGTGATGTAGGTTATAGTACTCTGAGAATAATTAATATAAGTGATATAACAAATCCATATGAAATTTCATGCTGTTCTGTACCCTCCAATCATTCTGCATATAGAATTGATGTTAAAGACAATTATGCTTATGTAACATCTGAAATATTCTGGGATAGTCTTTATTTTCTAAATATTATCGATATCAGTGATTTTAATACTCCAATACTAATACAAACCTATACTAAGCCTGAAATATCTAATATCTTCATATACGAAAATCACTTATATTTATCTACTGATGGTGTTGATATTTTTGACTTAACAGATCCTATAAATCCTCAATTGATAAGTAATATTCCAACAACAAATTTATGTGGGATATATATTGAAGATGATTATGGATATTTCTCCGGATCTTCTGGTTTAGATATTGTTGATCTTCATGATCCAAATAATCCACAGATTATTTCAAATTGTCCAAATATTGCAGGTTTTGGTGATATTGATGTTGAAGGAAATTATTCTTATATCACTAATATAGATGGTCATCTGTTTATTGTTGACATATCAGATAAATATAATCCGGTTTTGACTTCACAGATCAAATTATGGGATCTTTGTAATGCATATTGTGCAATTGAAATTTCCGGAGATTATGCTTATATATCTAATGAACACGGTTACTCTTGGAGAACAGAATTGCTTAGCCAAATACATATAATAAATATAAGTGATCCCTACAATCCTAAAATAATAGCCAAAAGAGTTACAAAAGGAAATATGACCGAACTCAAAGTTGACGAAAATAATATTTTTGTATCATCTGCATGGACAGGTTTATATATTTACAGATTTGATAATACTACAGGAATCATCGAAGAACCTGTAGTTGTAAAAAATTCCAACATAACAACAAACAGGACTTTCTTCTCAAGATCCTCAAATCCCACCCTAACCTGGTCAAACCTCCCTTCATCAGGAAGAATTGAAATTTTCTCAGTTGACGGCAGAAAGATTTGGGAAAGAGAATTTACTAACCAGGAAGGAAATATCACTTACTCATTTAACAACAACATCTCAGCAGGAACTTATTTCTATCTTGTATCAGACAGAGAAGGTAATATTCTGAAAAAGGATAAGTTAGGAATTAATGAATAGCTTCCTTTCTATTTTTAGCTGGAAATTTAGAATATATAATTGTAATAATATATATATTTTAAAAGGAGTATAAAAGGAGCTAAATAGATGTCTGATGTAAAAAAAGCTGAAAAAGGTTCAACATTTCCATGTAAAAAGTGTGGAGCATCACTAATTTTTAAACCTTGTGAAAATGTTTTGGAATGTCCTTATTGCGGGTCAGAAAATGATATTAATATCGAAGAAAAAGAAATTGAAAAGGCAGTCAAAGAATTAGATTATAAAAAAATTTTACAAGAAACAGAAAAAGAGGAAACCTTAGAAGAAAAAATCACAATTAAGTGTAATTCCTGTGGAGCCAGTTTTACTTTTGATGAAAATATTACTTCAGGCAGTTGTACTTTTTGCGGAAGAAAAATAGTAGCTCAGAAACATTCAGTGAAGTTGATTAAACCTAAAGCATTATTACCTTTTAAAATCGATAGAAAAAAAGCTGCTGAAAATTTTATAAGCTGGCTTAAAAAATTGCATTTTGCTCCTAATAAATTAAAAAAGATTGCAGGCATAAAAGGTTTAAACGGCGTATATATGCCATATTGGACATTTGACACAGAAACTGTTACTGACTATTACGGTAAGAAAGGTGAATACTACAAGGAAAAAGAGACATATAGCTCTAAAAGTGGAAACAAATCTGTTAAAAAAACACGGGAAATAAAAAAAACCAGATGGCAAAATGTTAAAGGCAAAATTAAGAAAATATTCAATGATGTTCTTTCAATTGCAAGCAAGTCATTACAGAATAAGTATATTGACAAATTAGAACCATGGGATTTGAATGAATTGGTTCCATATGACGATAAATATTTATCCGGATTTCAGGTCGAGAGTTATTCTATTAAATTAGCTGAAGGATTTAAAAAAGCTAAACAGAGAATAGACAGTGAAATTAATTCAGCAATAAGAAAAGATATTGGTGGAGATGAACAAAAAATAACAGCATTTAAGACAAACTATAATAAATTAAAGTTCAAACACATATTACTTCCTCTGTGGATAAGTGCTTACAGGTTTAATAATAAAACCTATCAATTTATCATCAATGCGAGAACAGGCGAAGTGCACGGAGACAGACCTTATTCATGGATAAAGATAACATTAACCTTTGTAGCAATAGCTGCTGTAATCGCACTAATTGTCTTACTTATCAAACATTTTGGAGGATAAATTATATTGCTCCCATCACCAGAACATTAATCTACACTCAGTTAAATTCAAACTTGTATCAAGATTAAAGTTAGTCCAATAACGAATTTCGATCTATTTGAGAACTTTGTATTTATCTTCTTAAAGCTTAAATCGTTGATCCATCTTCGCCACATTTTAACTCTCATTTCATTCTTAGCTTCGATAGACAGGTCTGTGTTTGAGATTCAATTGTATTTCTCTGTGTTCATCATATAACAGATAAAGTTTTTTGCTAAGCAAAAGATTTTATCATTCCCCTGCCTGCAGCAGACAGGTGTTAATCTGAGGGTGTGATGGGGAATCCTGTTGATCCTGTCAAATATTCTTCTGGGTCTGGATGGTATTACATTGAATTAAACTTCTTAAATTTTAAATCGTTGATCCTGGTTCGGTGTTCAATTTAGAAAATAAATATTTTGATTTAAGAACAAGGAACACCGATTAACGAATTTCGATCTGTTAAGAAGCAAGGGAAGGTCTCCCTCCCCTTATTTTTTATAAACTCCTATCTTACAACTACAAGTTTCTCTCCGGCAGAGAATCCTCCTGCTGTCATTCTGTAGAAATATGTCCCGGAGGAAACCATGATACCATGATTGTCCCTTCCGTCCCATTCTATCTTGTAATTACCGACAGTCTGTACCTGGTCGACCAATGTGCTGACCTCACGTCCTGTAACATCGTATATAATTAGTCTTACCGGTACTTCAGAACCAACCGAATATGATATCATAGCACGTCCCCTTACAGGATTTGGATAAGCCCTGTGTAGTGCAAATTGATATCCTGTAGGTGCTATCGGTCCCGTCAGCTCCTCTTCGACTCCTGAGAAACCCGACTGGACTCCAACAAGAATATCATCAAAATAATATCCTTCTTCTACTACACTTCCATCCGTTCCGAATCTCCAGCAGACATTTACATCTCCGCTTGTCGTAAATGTATGATGCTGCTCTTCCCAGACGGTATGTCCCTGACCTGTCCAGAATGGATCCCCTGCATTGTATCCTCCGTAACCGTAATTGCTAGCTCCGGTATATCCTTCATCGGGATCTATGGTCGTCCAAGTAGAACCTCCGTTTGTAGTTAACTGCATCTGTGCTCCGTCCCAGCTCTCCTCAATGTCATATCTGTGCCAGAAAGTCATAACTGCTCCGGCTCCGACTGTGAATTGTGGACTCACCGTTCTGCTGTTTGTCAGGTCGCTCATATATTCCCATGTCCCTTCCTGACCGCAGTACATCGAATGTGTCGCACTGTGTGAATCATGCTCGGTAAGATGCCATGAAGTTGACCCGGTATATGTCCATCCTGTTCCTCCGCTCTCAAAATCTTCGGAAAATACAACCGAACCTATTCCCACTGTTATCGTATCAAAATATGAATATCCTCCTGACATCTGTACTTCAAGCTCGAAGTCCATAAAATAAGGCTCAGGGGTGCTTGCTGATATTGAAACATGAAATGCACTGTCATGCCATGAAATGTCTCCGGATAAGATAGAGGACATGTTCTCTGTTGAATCTGTTACGCTTCCATATGAATCATCTGTTCTTACGATGAGATCAAGATTGTAAGCAGTTCCACTTCCTTCATTCTCGAGTTTGGGCCACATATAGAAATTATCCCCCGGTAAAACCTCAGCAGGTCCCATCATCGTCCACAGACTTAAAACAGGAGCATTGACTATTAAGCTGAAATTACTGACCCAGGTGCTTTCAGTAGCAGCAAGAGTCAATTCCATAGGAATCGAATATCCATCAGGTATATTATCTGTGAGACTGGCATTAAAATAAGATGCTCCCGAAGTTGAATCACCTGCATTGATATCACCATAATTGACAGAATCCTGGTTTATTGTAATATTTGTATCCGAACTGACAAGTAAACCATTTACATTATGAGCAGTTTGACTACCCCAATTTTTAACATAAACTTCAAGATCATACGTACAGCTTGCATTGATCTGCCCATTACTGTGACCGCCTATCGGATTAGTGAAAAGATAACTTACATATGCATTATTGCTTGTAAGATGTATAATACCGTAGTGCGGTTCAAGATTATGACCTGTTACGGTTACAAACAAAGATCCTGCCTGAGTAGTTGAAACCATAATATTAGCAACACCACCTGCATCGGTATAATCTATCCATATTGAATCATCATCTGTAATAGAAACCAGAGCATTTTCAACAGTTGCTTTGGATGTGTTGACATTAACCTGAACATCGATATTTCCAATTGGGATTGCTCCGGGATATGTTACATTTAAATCCTGAGGATAATCTGTCCAGGCATCAATCGAAGGATCTCCGAATAAATTATATGCTTCATAGTAATACTGAACTCGTGTCCCGTTATAATAAACCCCTAAAAGACCGTAATCCAAAAAAGCTCTTTGCCATGTCAATGAAGAATCAAACATTCCCTGAAAAACCCATCTTTCAAGTGAGTCGTCCTCTGTCCAATATGAACTTGGAGACGATGACCAGAAACTAACAGAAGCTTTATTATCAGCTCTGATCCAAGTCTCGCCAAAACATTCAGTAACAGACCACTTACCCGTCAAGCAGGCATAACTCTGAACTATCGGATACATATCGTTATTTGTAAGAGCATTGACATTTGACTGTGTGAATTGAGGACCGTCAGCCCATGATGTAGTACTTCCATGTCCGGAAAATACTCCAAATGAACGACCATCATTATATGCAGAGCTAACCTGAGCAGTTGTAGCTCCCGAGTAATTCCAGAGAGTATCACATGCAAAACCGGCAGGACCAAGATAAGTCTGTATAACCCATCTATGTGATCCTTCTGAAATATTGTGATTATGTGAACTTGCCATAAATACAGCCTTTTTACACCAGGCTTCTCCGTTAGTCCAGAGATCAGGATGTTCAAAAGTCATAGTTTTATCAATTATAGTCTGCAATTCAGTTGAACTACTAATAGGCCAGCGTCCCAGCCAGACATCGTGAAAAAGATCTGTTCCATCAAGTTGACCATAGGGATGATCTGTAATTGAACTTGTTTCCTGACCATTGTAAGCCGGCATATCATCATCGCCAATTAAAAGTACAAATTGAGGAGGAATATCCCAGTTATCATAGGCATCCTGAATATATGCTTTGATCTGAGTATTCGAACTTCCTGTTTGGGTCAAGGTTGCCACTGTAACATGGTAACCTTTAAGTTTCTTCCACTCGATAAAATCATCTAGATAACCGACATAAGAATCAGGAGTAATAATAAGATAACCTGTAGGTAGTGTTGGATATTTTTGATCCCCGTATGCAAATGCATTGAGGACCGAATTATTCAAAAAACTCTCAAACGATTTGGAATAATAACGTGAATAGCTTCTCTGAGTTTCTGCAATATTACTTCCTTCAAGAACAATATTGATGTCAATGTTCTCCCTTAGTGTACAAATACCTTCTGAGGGATTATAACCCAGCGGATATATTTCCAAGGTAATATAATGATGACCTCTTATATATCCATCATCAATAATTTTTACAAGTTCTTCTCCATAAGATTTTCCGGTTTTATATGCGGAATTATCAATTTCAAATATCTCAGGAACCCCAGGTTCTTTAATCGTAGAAGGTTGTACCGGATATATTCTTCTTGAGAGGAAAATTTCTCTTTCACCGGAAGATACAGCTTCAAGTCTTACTGAAGCACCATAAGGTATTTCAACTATCCGGCGGATAACAGGGATCATTGGATATCCTGTTTCAACTGTTGAATGAGTATTGGGAATGATAAGTGTTGAGAATATCTCAATACCTTCACTTCTCTCTCCTATCTCCAACATGTCAAATTCAGCTTTTAACTGAATACTTGAATAATTTGAATGAAGAATTTCTGTGCTGGTTATCCCGGCAGGAAGATCTATAACCTCTGCAAAGATAATCAAGGGAATAAATAAAAACAACTCCATCATCAGTTTTTTCATTTTTTCTCCTCCTTAATTAAATCAAAACATACTATTGAAAGGTTAATGATAAATTTCTTTTTCTGAAATACAACTGACAAGTAATTTTGCATCACTTTTTTTCAAATTCTTTTCAGGAAAACCTGAAACCTTGTAAGTTTTAATTTTAAATGCTCCATGAATAATTATTAAATCATCAATTTTAACATTTGAAGATGATTTTGCCACTTTATCATTTAAAAATATATAACCTCGAGAACAGGCTTTATTTGCTAAAGAGCGACTCTTGAATAATCTAACTTTAAAAAGAAAAATATCCAGTCTTTGAAATTTATTCCGTTGTAAATCTTCTTTCAATATAAACGATTTTTTTAAGTTCTTCTATCCAATTTTCTGAAAATCTTTCTCTCTCCCTATAAATATACGCCTGTTTCAACTCTTCCTTTACTTCATCAAAAGGAGGATGTTCGCCTAATGTAACTCCTTCAAGTTTTAAAATCATATATCCAAGCATCGATGGTATTGGTACTGTATATTCCTCAGGCTCTAGCAGGCTCAAAACTGCTTGTAGGGAAATATCGAGAGATTCAACAGGAACTTCTCCAAGGTCTCCTCCGATATCCCTTGTAAAAGGGTCGTGTGAAAACTCCCTGGCGACATTGGAAAAACTTTCTCCATTATCAAGTCGTCTCATCACTTCATCGATTTCTTCAAGAACTCTTACTGAATCCTCATGAGTTGGAGCAAGAGATATAAATATCTGGTAAACTTTAGCACTATCTGACCAATTAACAGGAACATACACAATATGTATCCCCTCAAAACTCTGTGCAACTCCCATGTTACCGGATTCAATGGAGAAAATCAGGTCTTCAACTTCAGGAAGAAAATCTCCTCTGTGCACAACTCCAAGATAACCTCCATGCCTGTTGCTCAGGGTGTCTTCAGAATACATTCTCGCAATAGATCGAAAGTCCTCCCCTTCACTTAAAGCCTGCATAACAATATTTGCTTTTCTATTCACCTGTCTTATTCTCTCATCGGTTGGGATAGGAGCTATAATTATTCTTGAAAAATGATATGAAACAGGTAATTTCAAACTGTCTTTAATAACATCATAAAAGTTCTGAAGCTGCTCATCTGTGATATTATAGTTAGAAGGATTAGAAAGAATCGGATTATTAAATACAATATATCTTTCCAAAAGAATATTCAGCTTATACTCCTGCCCAAGCAATTTCTTGGCATAATTCCAATCCAGTCCCTTGTTTTTAAAGAAATTACTAAGACTATCCTCGTTAGCAGAATCACCGAACATACTAATGGCAATATCATTGTATATCCTGCTAAATTCTATCTGAAGATCTTCTTCTGCAACCTGAATAGCGGGAAATGAATCTTCAACATTCTTCAGTATGTAGAATCTGATAAGGTTTTCCAATCTTTCATTTTCAAATTCTTCTTCTATCCGTTTATTCGGAAACGGAAAATCACCCAAAAAAACTTTTGATACTTCAATATAATTAGAAAGTTCAGATTGAGTAATAACATCTTTATCGATGACAACAAGAATATTATCTGCCTCTCCCGAAATAAGAGAGACAGACACAAAAATTAATAAAAATAAAAAAGATAATCTAATCACTGTATAGCTCTTTGCTACAGGCTGTCTTCAAAAACCGTTACTTTCTGGCTGATTAGTGTGTCAACAAAATCATTTATAAATTTAAACTTGTTTATTTCAGTTAAATAAAGCATTATATACGGTCTTAACTGATCAAATGGAGCAATTGGTGACTCTATGTACTTTTCATTTATTACTTTAGCTATATAGAAACCCTCGCTAATTCTGAAAGGTTCCGATACTTCTCCCGGTTTCATAGAAGCAACAGCCTCTTCAAGCAGTTCCATATTTGAATAAAGCCTTCTGACTCCTTTTATAGTATCAAGAAGAATTAATCCTGTAATTAAAGAATCAGCTTCATTTTCTTTGATCTGTTCAACAGCAAATTTAGCTGCACCTTCTGTTAAAAATTGATAAAGAATAACATCTTTTTCATACTTAACTTCTTCTTTCCATTTGTTGTAAGCTTCACGGATTTCTGCTTCGGTTACTCCTGGAATTGACAGAGAAATCCTCTCAAGAACCATTTCAGATAAAATTTGCCGGGATGCATCAAATGTCATGAACATAAAAAGTGAATCTTTGTCAAGCCCTTCTTCAATAGCTACAAAATAAACTGCTTCTCTTGAAATCCAGGTGTCAAGAATACTTTTTGTGATTTCAACGGGTATTGTATCTGGATCGATACCTAACATATACCTGAGATATGATCTGAAAGGCTGATACCTGACTTTATTATCTCCAATAAGTGCAATAACTGTTGAAATATCATCATCCATTAAATATCCTGTCGTAATCTCCTGCCCATTCTCTGTAATTGTATTTTCTGAATTATTGGAAACATCCTGATTTGAGCTGCAGGAGACAAATGTCAATATTATAAATAAATATATATATTTCCTCATTTACTCACCGCTTATCAATATTGTAATAATGTCTTCATAATTGGAAACTCTGTTTTCAGGATATTTATTTTGTAACTCTTCAAGGATTGACATTTTGATGGAATCGGTAAGATTCTGCCTTAAATTCTCCTCTATTCTCACTTTTACATCTTCAAATGGAAGCAATGTTTCCAGAACAATCTCCTCAACCATAACAACTGCATAATGACCTGAATCTACCTGGAAAACAGATGATATATCTCCTTCTTCTTCAAGTGAAAATATTACCGAATCAAAAGCAGGATATCTGCCGACCGGGAACATACCCAATTGTCCTCCACTTCTCGATGAAAAATGGATTGAATGGATTTTTGCAAGTGTATCAAACTGAATTGTATCTCCGTCTTTTAAGTGAGGAAGAACATAATTTACAAATGTATCTTCTGAAACATTTTCAATCAATCTCGCCCTTCTTCTTTCCGGCAATGTAAATTCATCCGAATTTTCATTATAGTAGAACTCAATGTCTTCCTCGGTAATTTCAACCTGCGATCTAATGGAATCTTCAATGAATTTCCATGAAACAGATCTGTCTATCTGCATGTACACATTTCTTCTAACAACAGGGAGATCTATAATAGATAAATCCTCAGCAGCTTTAACCAGAACATCGTTCATAATAATTCTTTTACAGGCATCTCTATATTCATTTGTATCAGGTATGAAAAGAGGAACAGACCATTCTCTATTTTCCATTTTCACCTGCAGATCGGCTAATGTAATATCATTCTCCGAATAAGTCATAAAGAGCAATGCTCCCTCTTCCTCTGAAAAAGTAATCGGTCCAGGACCAAAAGGACCCGAAGTATTTTCAGATACTCTTTTGTAGAGAACAATAAACCCAAGTTCATGGATCTGTACTTCAGCAGCGTCAGTGATACTGTCAATAAAAGCATCTGCCAATTCTCTTCTTAGCTCCTGTTCTCTCATATTGGCAATTTGAGGATACATATCTTCAAGAGGTTTTCTTCTGTCATTATCTCTGGAATCAATTCTGTAAATTATATGCCAGCCAAAATCAGATTGAACAGGCTGTGAAAGCTCCCCATCTTCAAGTGAAAAAGCAACTTCTTCAAATTCAGGAACCATTCTACCTTTTGCAAAATAATCCAGATCTCCACCTATGGATTTTGTTCCCTCATCAGTGGAAAAATTCATTGCAATATCATTAAAAAGTTCGTCTTTTGTCTCACTATCCCAGTCAGATACGAGAACATTGTATAAACTGTCTGCAAGAGAACTGTCAGTAATTAAAACGTGTTTACAACGGATCTCCGTAGCCATATCTTCCCATAGTTTTACAATATCCATTGAATCGACTTTTGATTTATTTATTACAACCTGCCAGTACAATTCTCCAAGAACACTGCTTTCTTCAGACATCTGCATCGTTTGCAACATTGTACTATCATCTAGCATCCCAGCTTTCTGTGCACCAAGTGCAAGAAGATGCATTTCAATAACATTATCAATAACTTGTTCCAGCCTCATCTTTGCCGTGTCAGGATCTTCCCCCTGATAGACAAAGAAATTATTCCTCAATTCAACTATTCCAATTTCTCTTGACAGATCCCCTTCTCCCAATGTGATCAAAAGTGTGTCTCTGTCAACCAGTGTTGGTTGGGGTGAACAGGAAAAAATCAACAGGCATAAAACGAGATTGAGAAAAACTAACTTCTTCATATGTCCTCCTTCTTCTTTTTTAAAATATTCCTAATAGATGTACTATCAATTACAATCTGAAATTGCTTTTTCAAGTCATCTAAAAGGAGTTCTTTTATTTTCTCTCTTAAAGTTTTTTCATACAAATAACTTGCTCTGTCAAATACTTCGTAAAATGGGAGTAAACTGTCCGGTTTGTATCCGCTGACCTTCATAATTACATGAAATCCATCCATAAATAAAACCGGAGACAGTTCTTCTTCATGAAGTGAAAATATCATCGAATCGATTTCCGGTCTGTATCTTCCTCTTCTGACAATCCCAAGATCTCCGCCGTTTAAAGCTGAAGGTAATTCAGATTGAGACCGGGCAATAACTTCAAAATCACCTCCAAGGAGCAATGTATCATACAGCTTTTGCGCAAGCTGAGAATCTACAACTCCAATGATACTCAACTCAAGTCTTTCGGGAATTTTAAAAAGATCCTGGTTCGTATCATAGAAAAGATAAATTTCAACAGAATCAAAGTCACTTCCTGATTTTGATGTAATATAATAGTCAATAAGTATTGAATCCTTAACTTCTTTAAATCTCTGCTGTATGTCATCTGATAAATGAATATTCCTGTTAACTCCCTCTCTTTCAAGAAATAATGGAGGTAGAATGTCTCTTGCTATAAAAAGTTTCAAAAAATTTGTATCCGAAAGATTTGGATAAAGTATTCTCCCAGTTTTAAGTCTTTTGAATATATCTTTACAATACAAAGTATCAAAATAATTATTTCGATGAAACTCAAGAACCCACATCTCACTTAAGTTTTCGTCATAATCCGGAAGAATTACAGGATCTTCTTCTTCCAACCTCTGAAAAGGATAATAGGTTGAAATTTTTCTAAGAGCTTCTTCATTGTAATTGATTTCATATTCACTTCTCAATCTGTTAATAAACATATCGGATTGTTCAAAAATAAATCTTCCGCGATAATCTTCTAATATTATTTCCTTTATATCTTCAAAATCGCCTATATATGGCGCATCCCTGCTTGCTAACCTGATAAAAATGAAAACCCCACTGTCTGTCGCAATTGGCTGTGATGAAGAAAAATCAGGTTGATTTAAAATGTGATAACCTAAATTTGATGTAAAGACTGAAGCAAAAATCCATTTCAAATCACCTGCTGGTCCTCTAAAAAGATGAGTAAAATCATATAGATCTGTAATGCTGTCAACAAAATGATCAAGACCTATAGTGTCATTTTTGATAAGTGAATCAGCAATCTCTGATACCATTTCAGCTTGTGTAATAAAATCTACAGGTAATCGAATAGCGTATAACTTCATGGTCTTCTGTGAAGCTAACCAGTAGAAATATGCAAGTGAATCTTGATTTCGGATAAAACTATCTTCAAGTACAGACCATAAGCTGTCTAAAATAAGAACCCTTTTTATATCATTAAATTCAAATGCCAGTTTCTCAGGCAATCCTTCCCTTTCTGCTCCAATTAAAAGAACTTTCTCATCTACAATTGAATCCAGAAAATTAAAAAAAGAATCCTCGGAGAGGTAGAATGAGTATTCGGGTAAGTCAGACTCTTTTATTAAAACATCTTCATCGATTTTAACAAATGATACTTCACCGCTACAGCTTAAAGTAAATAATACAAACATTAAAAAAAATATAGCTTTATTCATTCTCCAACCATTTTTAAATGTTAAAAATATATTCTATACAAGTAAAATTTAAATGTTTTTCCATAAAATGCAATATTATTTGATTTTATCTTTTAAATTCTCAACAAAACTTTCAAACTTTTCAAAGTTACCTTCCCAATTGTCAATAATTACATATAGTTTCTTATTAATTCTTTTAAAAACAGGATTCCATTCAGGATGTAATGAAGAAACAAAGTTTTCAATATACCATCTTTTAGTACTTTCAGCAAATTCAATTTTAATTTTCGAATAAAAGATAACTTGTCTCCAGTTAAGATTTTTCGACAAACGATAGAGTCTGGCAATTTTAAAAAAATTTTCTGCCTGATCAGGTAACTTACCAAAACGATCTATAACTCCTTCTTTGATATCAGTCAGATCAGCTAAATTTGCAGATGATATTTTTCTGTATATATAAACCCTTTCCTGTGTATCTTCTATATAGGAAGGAGGTAAATAATATGGAAAATTGACATGTATCTCAACATCTTCAGAATTGATTATATCACCTTTCCCTGCTCTGATTTTGATAACGGCTTCTTCAAGGTATTTCATATACAGTTCATAACCGATATCACAATCAAAACCCGATTGTTCCAAACCAAGTAAATTTCCCACTCCACGAATTCTCATATCATGAAGAGCAAGTTGGTAACCTGCACCAAGTTTCGTATATGAATGTATTGCTTTCAGACGTTCTTTCCCTCTGGAAGTCTTTGGTCCTTTCCGAGGAATTAGAAAATAACAATATGATCTTTTTGTCCCTCTCCCGATTCTACCTCTAATCTGATGAAGCTGTGCAAGACCAAATGTATCAGCTCTGTCAACTATGAGAGTGTTTGCATTTGGAATATCCAGACCTGATTCTATTATTGTAGTCGACAGTAGCATATCATACTTATGATGGTAAAAATCATACATAATTTTCTCAATCTCAGAAGCCTTCATCCTTCCATGTGCATAGGCAATAGATACATTTGGCAGATTTTTTTTTAAATAAAAGAAAAGTGATGGTAAACTTTCAATTCTATTATGTACAAAAAATATTTGTCCTCCTCTCTCTATCTCAAAATTAACAGCATCGACAATAATTTTTTGTGAAAATTGCAGAACATGAGTGTCAACAGAATATCTTCCCGGAGGAGGTGTTTCAATGAGACTGATATCCATTAACTTCCAAAGAGACATATGCAAAGTTCTTGGAATAGGTGTTGCACTCATGGAAAGAACATCAATATTGTTTTTCATCTTCTTTATTCTCTCTTTCTGCTTTACACCAAATTTATGCTCTTCATCGATAACCATAAAACCGAGATTCTTAAAAACAACATCCCTGGAAAGAAGTCTGTGAGTCCCTATTAAAATATCGATTTTTCCCAGTTCAAGCTCCTTGAGTATTTTTTTTACTTTTTGCGGTTTTACAAATCTACTTAAAAGTTCCACCTTTACAGGTACATGTTGCAGTCTTTCCTTAAATACATCAAAGTGCTGCTGTGCAAGAATAGTTGTAGGAACTAATATTGCTACCTGATACAAATTGTTCACCGCTTTAATAGTAGCTCTGATTGCCACTTCTGTTTTTCCATAACCAACCTCTCCACAGAGAAGCCTATCCATAGATTTTTTATCTTCAAGGTCTCTGTATATTTCCTCCATAACTTTTTCCTGATCAGGGGTCTCCTCATAATCAAATGTTGAAGCAACAACTTCTACCATTTCATGTTCCTGGTGTACTAAAGAGAATTTACTTGTTGATCTTGCTCCATAAAGCTCAGCAAGTTCCATTGTCATGTCCCAGATAACCTTCTTCGCCCTGGCTTTTTTCTTATCCCACTTTGCAGATCCAAGAACACTCAATGCAATATTTTCTGAACCAGTAGGTCCAATATAACGTGAAAGTAAATACAATTTATGAGCTGGTATATATAAAAAAGCACTTTCAGCATATTCTATTACGAGACATTCTGTTTTCTGATCCCGATATTCAATTACTTTTGTACCTTTATATCTGCCTATTCCCGCCTTTTCATGAATGACAATTGAATCTATCGGAAGATATACAAGCTCATCTCTTGTGAGAATATTTTTCGACCTGTATTTTTTTGTGCTATGAGCTTTTATGTGAAATAATTCAGCTTCAGTTAGAACCAATAATGAAATATCACTTATTTTAAAACCTGAACTGAGAGGAAAAGAATAAAAAATAGCATTAGGGATTTTATTTTTTAATTTCTTTATTTTAGATTTTGATCTTAGAAAAATCAAAACATTCCAATTTTGATATTCTTCTACTATCTTATAGAATATTTTATCCTGTATCTCTCCTTTTATTCCAATATCCGTATTGATGTCATCTATTGGCTCAACCAGTCCTATACCCCAGGAAATAAAATAATTCACTTTGCCTATTTTTTTATCACAGCACGTCAACACTGTACTTTTCTTGTAATAATCTTTGAAATAGACATCATCTTTCCGAAATTCTTTTACTAAAGCTTCCCCTCCTTCGATAAAGGGATCCGGATAAGATTTATACATATTGACAAAGTTCTCGATTTCATTTTCAAAAAGCATTATTTCTCTTGCAGGAATGATTTCCACATTTTCAATTTCCTTGAAACTTCTCTGTGTGGATGGTTCAAAATACCTGATGCTTGTAATTTCATTCCCAAAGAGCTCTACTCTTACCGGATATTCTGAATTATGTGGAAAAATATCAATTATTCCACCTCTTCTAGCATATTCTCCGACGTTTACTACATTGGTTTCAATTTCAAAACCTGAATAAATCAGGTATTTTAAAAAATTATCATAATCAAATTCATCTCCTGTTGATAACTTGAATATCCATCTTCTGATTCTTTCCGACGAAGGGATCTTTTCATTGAGAGTTTCTTTATCAATAACACAGATTCCTTGCGTAATATCAGTTTTAAGATGATAAAGAGTTTCAAGTCTTCTCTGTGAGATATCTACAGAAGGTGAAAATTCATCTGGTATAGCTTTATCCCATTTTGGGAATTGATAAATTTTTTCCTGCAGCAGTGTTGACAAATCTGATATAAGCATATCTATTCCATTATCGAAAACTACAAGTAGTTTCCCTTTTGTTCTCTTATAAATTGATGAAATCTGTAATGACAGGTCAGCGGTATTTACATACAGAAGTTCTGTTTTGCTTTTATCTACTATAAGATCATATATTTTTTTATGTAAACTCTCTGATAATAACATTTAATCGAAAATATCTTTGTAAATATCTGCCCTTTTTAAAGGAAGCATTTTAAATTATAATTATCTATTTATATATAGAGATCTCCAACTTTATTAATTCAAAAAGCTTTGTCGTAACAGGTCTGTGTTTATTAATTTAGAAATTGTAAAAATCCTTTTTACTTTAAACTTTATACTTATTAACCCAGTCCCCCCAAGGCTTCAACTACCAGGCAGTAGCCCGCGATAGTGATAATG